>JAHAYQ010000057.1 GCA_018384465.1 Myroides sp.
AGAAAATACAGAAATCCAGAACAAAAATTACGTTTGTTAGATCGTGAGTACGATCGTAAAATACAAAATTTAATGAGTCGTTCACAATATGATAAATGGACAAAAATTTACGCTTACCAATACGAGGCTTATGGAAACAAGCGTTGGTCTTAATGGCATAGTTTATTTTTTAAGTTGAAATCCCGATACTAATGAGGTTAGATATCGGGATTTTTTAGTATTATTAAATAAATCTTAAGAATTATCTATTCATCAACTCTTCAATTTCAGCAGCTTCTAACGGAATGTTTTTCATTAAGTTTAAAGGTAAGCCTTGGTTTTGAATTACATAATCGTCTTCTAAACGAATACCAAATCCTTCTTCAGGAATATAAAAACCAGGCTCGTTTGTAAATACCATACCTTCCACAAAATCGTCGGTTAAAATTCCGTAATCGTGCGTATCTAATCCCATGTGGTGCGATGTTCCGTGCATCATATATTTTTTATAAGCCGGCCAATCAGGATTTTCGTTTTGTACATCAGCTTTATCCAATAAGCCTAAACCTAATAATTCCGACGTATAGATTTTGCCCATTTCCTTGTGATAATCGTACCAGTTATTTCCAGCAACTAACAAGTTTTCTGCAGCTTTTTTACAACGCAAAACCGCATCGTACACTTCGCGTTGACGAGCTGTGTAACGACCGTTTACAGGGATTGTTCTTGATAAGTCAGATGCGTAATTAGCGTATTCTGCTGCCACATCAAACAAAATTAAATCGCCGTCTTTACATTGTTGGTTGTTTTCGATATAATGCAGCACATTCGCATTGTTTCCACTTGCAATAATTGGTGTGTACGCAAAACCTTTCGATCGATTTCTTAAAAACTCGTGTGCAAATTCCGCTTCAATTTCGTATTCCCAAACTCCGGGTTTTACAAAACCTAAAATTCTGCGGAAACCTTTTTCGGTGATGTCACACGCTTGTTGAATCAATGCGATTTCTTGAGGCTCTTTAACCGAGCGTAAACGCTGTAAAATTGGATTTGAACGTAAATATTGATGTGCCGGATACTCTTGTTTTAGTTTTTTTATAAAGCGATCTTCTCTGGTTTCTGTTTCAATTGAAGCTCTGTAATGTTCGTTATTATTGATGTATACGTTTTCTGCTTCCACCATTAGTTTTCTAAAAATTGTAGGAAAATCAGACAGCCAATACACTGTTTTAATACCAGAAACCTCAAGAGCGCGTTCTTTTGTTAATTTTTCGCCTTCCCAAATAGCAATGCGCTCGTTGGTTTCACGTAAAAATAAAACTTCGCGGTGTTTTTCTTCGAAGGCGTCGGGGAATAAAACCAAAATTGATTCTTCTTGATCTACACCCGATAAATAAAAGATATCTCTATGTTGGGCAAAAGGCAATGTGGAATCGGCTGAAACCGGATAAATATCGTTTGAATTGAATACGGCTAAGCTTTGTGGAGCCATTTGAGCGATAAATTTTTCACGATTTTTGATAAAAAGATTTCGGTCTATTTGATGATATTTCATAGTTTTGAACTTTAGATACTTTGTATTTCTCAAAATTACAAACTTATCTGTATTCAACCATTTAAATCGACAATAAAATCCATGAAATTATTTAAATTTTTCTTGTTATTCGTGTCTGTAACAGCTATGGCTCAGGTGCAACCGTATCAAATTTACACAGCTAACGGCAAAAAAACATCGTTTGAAAAAATGGCAAAAGAACTTGCAAAGGCTGATGTGGTAATGTTTGGTGAATTACACAATAATGCCATTGCACATTATTTGCAAGTAAAAGTGGCAAAAGATTTATATGCGCAGAAAGAAAAAGAACTAATTATTGGTGCAGAAATGTTTGAGCGAGATCAAGCAGGTATTTTACAAAGTTTTTTAAACGGATCTATGGAAGAGCAAGATTTCGAGAAACAAATGCGCCTATGGAATAATTATAAAACCGATTACAAACCGTTGCTAAAATTTGCGAAAGAACACCATGTAAGTTATATCGCTACTAATGTACCCAGACGTTATGCGAGTTTATTGTATCGAAGTGGGGTAGAGGCTTTAGATACTTTATCAATAGAAGAAAAGTCATGGATTGCACCTTTGCCTTTTCCTTACGATAAAAATTTACCGGGCTATGTAAAAATGAAGGAAATGTTTAAAGACAGCAACCATGCTAATGAAAACTTTCCTAAATCACAAGCAATTAAAGATGCTACAATGGGGTATTTTCTTACCCAAAACTTAAAACCTAACAATGTGTTTTTACATTTAAATGGATCGTATCACAGCGATAATTTTGAAGGAATTGTGTGGTACATCAATCAATATGCGCCTAGTAAAAATATCAAAACCATTACAGTTGTAGAACAAAGTGAAGTAAAAAAGCTTGATAAAGAACATTTTAATAAAGCCAATTTTATTGTTGTGGTTGATGCCGATATGCCCAAAAGTTATGAATAAAGACATCTGATTATAGATGGTAAACCAGTGTGACTATAGTTTAAACTGATTATAAATAGCGAAATATTCCTTTAACATTTTTTTTAATTTTATAATTAGCCGTATTTTTGTGTGATTTTTTTAAGAAGAAAAACTAGTAATATTTCATTATGGCAAAATCTGCACTATTAAAGTCGTCAATCGGTAAAAAATACTGGATGGCACTTACGGGGTTATTTTTATGCTTGTTTTTAGTAGGTCACTTAGTAGGTAACTTGCAGTTGATTTATGGAACTGATTTGCAGTTCAATCAATATGCGTACTTCATGACTTCTAATCCAGCAGTAAAAATTTTATCGTACATAACGTACTTTTCAATTTTATTTCACGCGGTAGACGGTATTATGTTAACCATCCAAAACAAAAAGGCTCGTCCAATTGGTTATGTGAAAAACAATGCGGCAGCTAACAGTACGTGGCAATCTAGAAACATGGCGGTTTTAGGAACCTTATTGCTTGTTTTTATAGCAACGCACATGACGCATTTTTGGGCTAAAATGCACTTTGCTGATATGCCGTTACAAAAACAAACAGTTTCTCAACAAATTCCAATGACCAACGAAAAAATGGAAATTACTGTTTACAACACTACAACAGGTAGCTTTATTGCGGAGCAACAAGTAGAAGGTGGTGAATTTGAAGTTAGAAACAATAAAGAGTTCTATATTGCTGGTTCTGACGTAAAATTTGCCGAAGGTTACAAAGATTTGTACAAAATTACAGTCGATTTTTTCAAAGATCCAACATACGGATTGGTGTACACTATCTTTTATGTAATTTCAATGGCTGTATTAGCATTCCACTTATTACATGGTTTTGCAAGTGCATTCCAATCATTAGGTGCTAATAATCCTAAATACAACGGGTTAATTAAAGGTTTTGGTAAATTTTTTGCAATCGTAGTACCGCTGCTTTTCGCAATCATTCCAATTTACATTCACTTCATTAAATAATCATTAAAGTACGATTGATTATGGCATTAGATAATAAAATTCCACACGGGTCTATTTCTTCAAAATGGACCGACTATAAAGATCATATAAAATTAGTAAACCCTGCAAACAAACGTAATATCGATGTAATCATCGTAGGTACTGGTTTGGCAGGTGGATCAGCAGCTGCTACGTTAGCTGAATTAGGCTATAACGTAAAAGCATTTTGCTACCAAGATTCTCCACGTCGTGCGCACTCTATTGCAGCACAAGGAGGTATTAACGCAGCGAAAAACTATTCAGGTGACGGTGATTCTATTTACCGTTTATTCTACGATACGGTAAAAGGAGGAGATTACCGTGCACGTGAGGCAAACGTTCATCGTTTAGCTGAGGTTTCTGTAAACATTATCGACCAATGTGTGGCGCAAGGTGTGCCGTTAGCACGTGAGTATGGTGGTTTGTTAGACAACCGTTCTTTTGGTGGTACGCAAGTATCTCGTACATTCTACGCTAAAGGTCAAACAGGTCAGCAATTATTATTAGGTGCTTACTCTGCTATGAACCGTCAAATTGGTCGTGGTAAAATTAAAATGTATAACCGTCACGAAATGTTAGATTTGGTGATTGTTAACGGTAAAGCTCGTGGTATTATCGCTCGTAATATGATTACAGGCGAAATTGAACGTCATTCTGCTCACGCAGTGGTAATTGCAACAGGTGGTTACGGAAACGTATTCTTCCTTTCTACCAACGCTATGGGATCTAACGTTACTGCAGCTTGGAGAGCTCACAAACGTGGTGCTTATTTTGCAAACCCATGTTATACACAAATTCACCCTACATGTATCCCAGTTACAGGTGATCATCAATCAAAATTAACATTGATGTCAGAATCATTGCGTAACGATGGTCGTATTTGGGTGCCTAAAAAAATGGAAGATGCACAAGCTATTCGTGAAGGAAAGTTAAAACCAACACAAATTGCTGAAGAAGATAGAGATTATTACTTAGAGCGTCGTTACCCATCTTTCGGTAACTTAGTACCTCGTGACGTGGCGTCGCGTGCAGCTAAAGAGCGTTGTGATGCTGGTTACGGAGTAAACGCAACTGGTGAAGCTGTTTATTTAGATTTCGCATCAGCTATCGATCGTTACGGAAAAGAACAAGCTCGTATTCACCATTTAGATGAAAACGATGCGAAATTAGTTTATGATTTAGGTAAAAAAGTTGTAGAAAATAAGTATGGAAACTTATTTCAAATGTATTACAAAATTGTAGACGAAGATCCATATACTACACCAATGATGATTTACCCTGCGGTACACTATACAATGGGTGGATTGTGGGTAGATTATGATTTAATGACTACTGTTGAAGGATGTTACTGTATTGGTGAAGCCAACTTCTCTGATCACGGGGCAAACCGTTTAGGTGCTTCGGCTTTAATGCAAGGTTTGGCAGATGGATATTTTGTGTTGCCATACACTATTGGTAACTATTTAGCAGATGATATCCGTACAGGCGAAATTCCAACTAACTTACCAGAGTTTGACGAAGCTGAAAACAAAGTGCGTTCTATGATTGATCATTTAATGAACAATAAAGGAGAGCATTCGGTTGATTATTTCCACAAAAAATTAGGAAAAATTATGTGGAATAAAGTAGGTATGGCTCGTAATGCTCAAGGATTAACCGAAGCTATGGAAGAAATTGCAACTTTACGTGAAGATTTCTACAAAAACGTTAAAGTTTCAGGAACGGCAGAGTCATTTAACCAAGAACTTGAAAAAGCCATGCGTGTTGCCGATTTCTTAGAGTTAGGTGAATTGTTCGCAAAAGATGCATTACACCGTGAGGAATCATGTGGTGGACACTTCCGTGAAGAGCACCAGACAGAAGAAGGAGAAGCAAAACGCGACGACGAAAACTTCTCGTACGTTGCTGCTTGGGAATTTAAAGGTAATCCACGTGAAGCTGTTCTTCACAAGGAAGCTTTAGAGTATGAAAACATTAAAATGGTAACTCGTAGTTATAAGTAATTTAGTCGAAAGTCAACTGTCAAAAGTCCTAATGTCCGACTTTCGACATTCGACTTTAAGACTTTAAAAACTAGATAAGATGAATCTTACATTAAAAATTTGGCGTCAAAAAAACGCAAAAGATAAAGGTCAAATGGTTGATTATAAAATCAGCGGTATTGAACCTGATATGTCATTCCTTGAAATGTTAGACGTTTTAAACAACGAATTAGTAGAAAAAGGAGATGATCCAGTAGCTTTCGATCACGACTGTCGTGAAGGTATTTGTGGTATGTGTTCTTTGTTTATTAATGGTGAAGCACACGGACCAGATCGCGGAATTACAACTTGTCAATTACACATGCGTAAGTTTAAAGAAGGTGATACAATCTATATTGAGCCTTTCCGTGCAAAAGCTTTCCCAGTAATTAAAGATTTAGCAGTAGATCGCTCTTCTTTTGATCGCATTCAGCATGCAGGTGGTTTCGTATCTGTGAACACCTCTGGAAATACACAAGACGCAAACGCTTTGCCAATTCGTAAAGAAAACGCAGATAAAGCGTTCGATGCAGCTACTTGTATTGGTTGTGGAGCTTGTGTAGCAAGTTGTAAAAACTCATCGGCTATGTTATTCGTTTCTGCAAAGGTTTCTCAGTTCGCTTTGTTACCGCAAGGTAGAGTAGAAGCTACAGAACGTGTATTAAACATGGTAGAAGCTATGGATGCAGAAGGATTTGGTAACTGTACCAATACCGGCGCTTGTGAAGTAGAATGCCC
>JAHAYQ010000069.1 GCA_018384465.1 Myroides sp.
CATAACCTAACTCCAATTGTATTACTTTTTTGTAGGTTCATTTAACTCTATCGTTTGGCTTTTTAAAATTCTTCGAGTTTTCCATTTTAAAGCAATAAAACTCAGCGTTCCGCAAACCAAAGCAATAATAAGCATATTTATAATATACGGATACGTTAAATCGACTGTTCCGTTTTCGATAATCAGAATTCGGAAAGCAGGTAAAAAATGTGTTAACGGGATTCCGCTGGCAATTATTTGAATCCATTCCGGCATTTGACTTAAAGGCCACGTAAATCCTGAAATCATAAAGCTTGGCGTTGCCACAACCATTAAAATCTCGGTTGCTTTTAATTGGTTCGGAATTAAAATACTAATCAAAATTCCGATGAAGCAAACTGCTACTATAAAAACACCGGCAATTAAAGTAAGTGCGCCTAAATTATTGTAAAATGGAATGTTAAACCACCACGTAAATGCCCAATACATAAGCCAAACCGCAAAACTCATAATTAAATACGGAATGATTTTAACTGCAATTAGCGAAAATGTATTTTTAGTTTGTTTTACTAAATTAATAAAAGTTCCGTTTTCGAATTCGGAAGCAAAAGAAAGAGCTAAACCAAGTAATAAAACCTGTTGTAAAACGGTAGCCAAAACGCCCGGCCACAAGAAATACATATAGTTTGTACTTCGATTATTTTTTTTAATAAAAGTTGTTTTAAAAGGTTCGTATTGGCTCATAATCAAATTTTCGGGCGTTCCTTGTTTGCGCAAAGTTTCTATTTGAGTTCCTACTTTTAAAGTTCCCAAAACCACCTGCAAAGCACCCGAAGCGTAATTTGCCGTTAAAACATTTGATGTATTTACAATGGTAGTAATTTCGGGATACTGCTTTGTTAAGACATCTTTTTCGAATCCTTTTGGAATTAAAACCACACAAGCCGCATCTTTTTCAATCATCAATCGATCTAAATTTTGTGTATCGAATTGCAAAGCCGAAATCGATAAAATTTCGTTATCCTGCATCATTTCAATTGCTTTGGCACTCATAGAAGATTGATCTTCGTCTACAACAACAATCGGTAAATCGGTTACTTTTCCTTTACTGTAAACATATCCAATTAAAATTCCATATAACAACGGAGCACCAAAAAAAAGCATTTTCAATACATCATTGCCCCAAAACAATTTAAATTCTCTTTTTAATAAATTTATAAACGTTTTCATGCTATTTCTTTATGGTTACCGTAGATTTAGCTAACAAATCTTTCGCATCTTGCAATTGCGTGGGACGAACTGTTACTTCATATAAAGGATCTTGAATATCATAATCGGGATAAGCTGTTGCAATATTTGCGTACGCGCCAATTTGTTTTACGTTTTGAATGATTCCTGCAATATCAACTTTTTTATACGGAACATGAACCGAAACCGTTGTTCCTATTTCGTAAGCCGAAATACTACTTTCAGGAACCGTAAATCTAAAATAAGTTGTCTCAGGCAACGAACCTTTAAACAATGTATAACCAGGTAAAGCCAACTCCCCCAATTTAAGCGTTACAACATCTATTTTCATATCTTGAGGTGCGATAATATAACGTTCTTTTTCTGCAACAGCAACTTCTTGTAAAGCTCCTAAAGCACGGTCTTGTTGACCTAAAGCCATTGTTTGCTGTTCTAGTCTAACTCCGTTTTTAACATCTGCTATTTCGGCATCTACCGCGATTAACTGTGCCTGCGCTCCTTGATACTTAGCAAAAACTTCGTCGTACTGTTGTTGCGGAACTAACGAATCTTTTACCATTGCTTCCAATCGGTTTAATGATTTTTTGGCAAATTGGTATTGCTCGTTTAAAGCCGCTTTTTTAGCATTCAATTGTTTTAATTGATTCGAAGTGGCTCCGTGAACACTCATTTCGTATTGGGCTTCAGCCGATTTCACAGCTCCTTGTGCTTGTGCTTTTTTAGCAGCAACTTCCGGAATATCTAAAATTGCCAATGTATCTCCTTTTTTTACAAAATCGCCTTCATTTACTAAGATTTTATCAATTCTGCCCGCTAATTTTCCCACAACAGCAATTTCATCTCGTTCTATTTTTCCTTGGATTGATTTTGCAACTTCCGATTTATTCGAACATGAAGCTATTGTGCAAATTCCTATAAATACTAATAACTTTTTCATAACTAATTACTTTTTATATATTGAAGCAAACTTCCTGAAGCTTGATAAACATCTATTGCTGCCTGACGTTGTTTTATGGTTGTTTCTATTTTATTTAAAGACTCTTTGTAAATATCATTTTCGGCAGATAATCGATCTGTAACACTGATTAAACCAGCTCGGTATTGTTTAGAAGCAACTTCGTTATTATTTTTTGCAATAACTTCGCGTTGTTTCGCTATATCTAATTGTTTTAAAGACGTTTCGTAATCTTTTTTTGTTTTTGCTAATTGAAGCGCAATTTTTTCTTCTGCATCAATTCGTTTTGCTTCAATTTGTTTTTTATTTAATTGGGCTGTTTCTAATTTATGCATTCGTTCAAAGCCCGAAAACAATTCCCATTTCATTGCAACTCCAACCATCCAAGTAGGATTCATTGTTAATTGATCCATTTTTAGATTTGCAGTTCTATTAATATTCGTCAACGGAATATTTATTTCGTTATTGAAAATCGAAGTGTAAGAATATCCACCAAAAGCCCCGATTGAAGGTAAAAATGTTCCTTTTTCTTTCTTAATAGCATAAGATGCGGCTTTATCGAATGCTTCTAAAGCGAGCAATTCGTTTCTATTGTTTGAATTTATATCTTCAAAAATCAAAATTGGATTTACATTATGTTGAATATTTAAAATTTGTTCGGTAGACCAACCTGTTGCTTGTTGAATTTTTAAAGCCAATAATTCTCTTTTGTTCAAAACATCTTCTTTCTTTGTTTCTAATTCTAAAGATGCTAACTTAATTTTATCACGATCGTAAGGAATCGCCAAACCTTGAGCAATTGCTTTTTCAACTCGTTCCGTTTCTTTATCTAATCTTTTTTCACTTTCTTGAATTAAGGATTCTGCTACATTCAACATTTCTAATTGATCTAAATCGAGTAATATTTCACGAATAACTTGATCTTTTCGTAATTCCATCATATATCCGGTTCCCTCTGCTTTATTTTGTAGCGCTTTTGCTCCATTATAAATTTGTCCACCGCTAAACAAAACTGCTTTTGCCGTAACGCCGGCATGAAAAGCCTGACCTTTTGTTGAAAAATCAGAAGAGCCCACAAACAATTCCGTTCCCGTAATAGGCAATTGAACAGTTGGAATATCTAATGAACCTTCGCTATTTAAATATCCATAAAGCGCATTCGCTTCAACTCTCGGAATATATTTAGCTTTCACGGAACGAACTTCGTTTTGAAGTTTTTCTTTTTCTAAACCATTCGTAATGATTTCTACATCTTTATTTAAAGCAGATTGTATTAAACTGCTTACTTCCTTCTCTACCTGAATTTGACTAAAACCAAGTTGAGAAAACATGATTCCTAAATATAAAAAAAATCGTTTCATAGTTTATTTTAAATTTTCATAAATTACCTGAAAAGCATCACGAACAGCTAAAATCTGCTCTTCTGTTAATCCTTTTATAGCTTTTTCAATAGTTTCACTTACTACATTTAAAATGGGATCTTGCATTTCTTTTCCGCTATCAGTCAGAAATATCAAATTTAATCGTCGATCAGTTTCATGATTTCTACGCTCCACAAAACCTAATTTTTCCAAATTATCCACTAAACGGGTAATACTTGGCTTATCTCGACTTGTAGCTTTAGCCAGAAACTGTTGTGAAACCCCGTCTGAATGATACAAAATAGCCAAGATAGACCATTGCTCGCGAGTTAAGTTTATTCCTTCATTTTTAAACTGCTGTCCTAAATATCTATTCAACAATAAGGGTAC
>JAHAYQ010000089.1 GCA_018384465.1 Myroides sp.
GGCAGATGCAACATTTTTAAAACAAAAAACATGATACCACCCGAAAGGCAAGCTGTAGCATAAATTTCTTTTCTTAAAATAACCGGAATTTCATTGCATAATATATCGCGGATCATCCCTCCACAACAAGCAGTAATGGTTCCAAGTAGTATACAAACAATAGGACTAAGGTTTATTGCCAAGCCCGTTTCGATTCCTACCAAAGTAAACACGCCGATACCAATGGTATCAAACAAAAACAAGGAAGTTCTAAATATGCGCAACTTGTTTCTAAAAAGTATAGTAAAAACCGTACTTCCTAAAATAATGTAAAAGGTTTGTAAATTTTGCAACCATGTTACAGGGGTATTTCCAATAAGTACATCGCGTAAGGTTCCACCACCTATTGCAGTAACTAAAGCAATGATAAATACGCCGAAAAAATCCATCTTTTTTTCCATAGCCGCCAATGCACCCGAAATTGCAAACGCAATAAGTCCTAAAATATCTAAAATGGAAAAAATCATTTATCTACTGGTTAAATGGTTGAAATCATTAATGACCGTTTGCATAAAATGATGTGGGTTTTGAAAGTTATTTTTTATAGCAGCTACTTCTTCTATCTTACTAATTAATTCTTTAACCATGCGCACATCGTTCTGAATAATGGCGGTATGATACGCCTTTTTTATAATAGCCATATCGTGATCGGACAAACGCAAAACAGTAGGAAAACTCACCACATATTCTTCAGTTAAATCTTCTAAAAAACGATGATTTAGTTGCACATTAGATTTCATGCTGATCACCGTGGTATCTGTAACCATATCGCCTAATCGTTGACTTTTACTACTAAAAACAATACCTAAAATAGCTGGTAAACCTCCCATAATAAATACATCGATCAATCGAAAAAGCCATCGGGCAAAATGATCTGAAAACCGAGCTTGATAACCTTCTAATTTAACTACTCGTATCTTCATCACTCGTTTGCCTGGAGTTTGACCATTAGTCCAACTTTCAAAAAATAAGGTGTAAAATATAAATGGAATAAATAAAACAAATGATACTACACCTTGCTCCCAACCGTCAAATCCATTAAAAAAACGCCCCCAATTTAACACATCGTACAGATAATATAGCACAGTTACATACGCCATTTTTATAGCCATATCTACGGCAAATGCTATTATACGCTCACCTAACGACGCCGGTTTAAAATTTATCGTAACATTTTGTGCAGTGTTAATAGATATTTCAGTCATTATTTATATTTTAGCAGTTATGAGGGAAATTGCTTTTATAAAACAAAATAAAGAAAAATGGTTAGATATTGAGCAACAATTGACAGAAAAAAATAAACTTTCTGCCGATGATTGGTCTCAAATGTATGTACAATTAACTAACGACTTGGCTTTTGCCCAAACTTATTACCCAAAAAGTGATCTTACTACTTATTTAAACAACTTGGCAAGTACCGTGCACCAAAAGGTGTACACCAATTATTCGTACGAAGGGAACGTGTTAAGTACCTTTTTTTTGTTCGACGTGCCGCTTATAGCTTATAATTACCGTAAGGTACTGTATTTCTCGTTAGTTCTTTTTTTAGTTTTTGTAGGAATTGGAGTTATTTCTGCGGCTTACGACGATCGGTTTGTTCGTTTAATTCTAGGCGATGCGTATGTTAACAAAACCTTAGACAACATAGCAAATGGTGATCCTATGGCTGTTTACAAAGGCTCATCGAGTTGGGGCAGTGCGTTTGGTATTACCTTAAACAACTTATATGTAGGAATGCGTTGTTATTTATACGGCATTTTTCTAGGCTTAGGCACGTTTTATATTATGGTGCAAAACGCTATTATGTTAGGTAGTTTTCAATACTTTTTTTACGAAAAAGCCGTATTTGCAGAAAGTATTAGAGGTATTTGGTTACACGGTTCTATGGAAATTATGGCTATTGTGATTGAAGTTGCCGCAGGCTTTATGTTAGGAGCAAGTATATTGTTCCCCGGCACCTACACGCGCATGCAATCATTAAAAATTGGATTTAAAAACAGCTTTAAATTGTTTATTAGTACCATGCCTTTTACTATTTTTGCCGGATTGATTGAAGGCTACATAACTCGATACGCAAAAGAAATGCCCAACGTGCTAAATTATTTAATCATTATAAGTACATTAGGACTCATTACTTTTTATTATTTTGTGTACCCCTATTTTATTCACAAAAAAACACTTTTAAAAAATGTATAACATATTTCAATTATTTAAAATACGAGGGTTCGGAGACTATATTTCTGATACTTTTCAGTTTGTTAAATTTCAAGGTAAAAATTATTTTAAAAACTATTTAAAATTTGCCTTTGTGCCCATATTGTTGTTAATGATTTGTATGTCGGTAATTGGTACGTTTTATTACCGAGTACTAACTAGTACCTTTGGTTTTACCGGCGGCGAAACAATTGATAACAGTTTTATTACCCAAAATGCAGTAATGTTAGTTATTGGTATTATAGCTTTGTTAGTAGCTTCACTTTATTTAGGTTTAGTAAACTATAGCTATCCCGTTTACTATATGCACTTATTGGGTAAAAATGCAGAAGAAAAGCCTCAACTACGAAGCATTAAATCGTTGTTTAAAGAAGATTTCTCCCGTTTATTAGCTTTTGGTATCTTAAGTTTTTTAGTGTTTTTTATTATTGGTTTAATAGCAACTGCCATCTCCATAGCGCTTATGTTTATTATCATTGGGATATTTGTGTTTATGTTGGTTATTCCGTTTTTTATTACGTGGTACTCACTAACTTTATTTTTTTATATCGATAAAAAACAATCTTTTTTCGATGCTTTTAAACACGCCTTTTACACTATTACCAATAATTTCTGGAGTGTGGTAGGTGCTAGTTTGTGTATGTTGATTATTGTACAAGTGGTAAGCTCTATCGTAACTATGATTCCTTACATGATTACGATGTTCGGATTAATTTTTGGTTTGGAACAAGGGGGCGGTATGGAAAGCATCGATGGATCAAGTATTTCAATTTACTTAGTATTGATGGTTCTCGTATATTGTTTATCAATTTTAGTAAGCACTATATTAAGTCATTTACTTTTGATACAAACCGGCTTGGTTTATTACTCTGAACGTGAAAAGTTAGAATACAAAACAGTACGCGAATCTATTGACGCCATAGGAAGAAATGAATAAGACACTTTCTTTTGTCATAGTATTCTTAAGTATATCGGCTTTTTCACAAGTCGATCAAACAGTTGATTCTGTTTACCATCCGGGTGTAATCATTGAAGAAGCCGTAGAGTATCAATCACAAACAGCAGCCGATTCCATTTACAGCGCTTTAGTACCTTTGAACAGCGAACAATTGATCCAACGCTCGTTAGATGATAATTTCCGAGAACGATACACAGGTACTTCTTTTGAATACGATGTAAAAGAAGAAAGCGGTTTTTTAAGTAGACTGCGCGATTGGTGGCGACGGTTTTTAGAATGGCTTTCTCCAGATTCAACCGAAACGACAAAGGTGATGGATGAAATCATCAATATCGTATTGGTATTTTTGTCACTTATAGCCTTAGGCTTTTTAGTATATTATCTAAATAAAAAAGGTTTCATTCGATTATTTGCAACTAAAGATCAACAAATCATTAGTGAACAATTTATTGAAGAAAACATCGACCAAATCAATTTCGATCAACTTACTCAAAAAGCAAAAAGCGAAGGTAATTTGCGTAAAGCAGTACGTTATTATTATCTGTGGATGCTAAAAAATTGGTCTCAAAACGGTTTGATCAATTACGAACCTAACAAAACAACCAAACAATACCTAAAAGAGATCGATCACAACGATAACAAAATCGATTTTGAATATGTGTCTTATATATACGATAACGTATGGTATGGCTATCATGAAATTACAGAAGTTGATTTTCTTAAAATTGAAGATCAACTGCAACAACTGATTAATAAAAGATAATGAAAAGCGAATACATTAAATACATATTGTACTTTGTAGTGGCTGCATTAGTGGTTGTGGGCATTCAGTTGTTTTTTCCTAACCCAATTAATTGGAACAAAAATTACAATACACGTAGCAAAGATCCTTACGGTTTATACGTTTTTAATAAAGAACTGCCTAAGCTTTTAAGTAATCAGCAGCTACATAAATCGTCGTTAACACCTTATGAATATTTTGATTACAACAAAGTACCAGCAGATAGTAGCACAACTTATTTATTGGTACAAAATCCGTATGCTTTAGATCAGGTTTCTGTAAGTAAATTAATGGAAAAAGTTGCAAATGGCGCTGATTTAGTTGTCGCATCCGAACGTTTTTATTATTCATACAGTTTACTTTTAGATACCTTACAAATAAACACTTATGATACCAAAGGTAAGCAATTGTTCTTTGTAGATAAATCGGCTAAAAAAGACACCATTCATTTAAGAGACGATTACCACAGCATTTTCACAATTTCAAAACCGGAAAAATATACGGCTATTGCTAAGTTAAATAATAATTTATCTTTTATTTCCACCAAATTTGGGAAAGGCAACGTGTATTTATCCACAACACCTATACTACTTACCAATTATTATTTACTGAACAAAAACCAACACAGTGCACAGTTTACAGAACGTTTTGCTTCGTATCTAAAAAAAGATCATATTGTGTGGTTTGATCAGAACTACGATACAGATCAAATCGCAAACAACGATTCTTTATTTAAAATCATTTTTAAATATCCAAGCTTGCGCTACGCATGGTACACCTTAATTATTGGTCTTATTTTATACCTTATTTTTTATGGTAAACGCAGACAACGCATTGTACCTATTATTGAACCAGTAAAAAATACTACCGTAGAATATGTAGAAACAGTTGGCAATTTATATTATCAAGAAAAAAACCACACGCAACTTTTAGATAAACAAATTAAATATGCATTGCATTATATACGTACCGAATATAAAATTTTAACACAGCATTTAAATGATGATTTTATCAGTAAATTGCAACAAAAGACCATGGCTAACGAAGACGACATTAAAAATTTCGTACATTTTATAAACCATTTCAATACCAACTATAATTACACACAACAAGATCTTATTCATTTTAACTTATTGTTAGAAAAATTACATATACATTATGGAAAATCAGGAAAATAACGAAATATCATTTAACAGTCGGTTGCCATTAACGGAACTAAAACAACAAATTGAAGCAATTAAAGCAGAATTGCACAAAGTTATTGTAGGTCAAGAAGAATTAATTGATTTACTATTGGTAGCAATTATTTCAAACGGGCATGTTTTAATTGAAGGTGTTCCAGGATTAGCCAAAACGCTCACTGCAAAACTATTGGCAAAAACGGTTCAAACCAATTTTTCAAGAATTCAATTCACACCCGATTTGATGCCGTCGGATATTTTAGGAACATCTATTTTCAACAATCAAAGTAATAATTTTGAATTTAAACCAGGACCTGTTTTCTCTAACTTAATCTTGATTGATGAAATTAACCGAGCCCCGGCAAAAACCCAAGCAGCTTTATTTGAGGTGATGGAAGAACGCCAAATAACCATAGACGGAAATACCTACCTAATGGAACAACCTTTTTTAGTATTGGCAACTCAAAACCCTATTGAACAAGAAGGTACGTACGCCCTACCAGAAGCACAGTTAGATAGATTTTTAATAAAAATCACCATTGATTATCCTACGTTAGAACAAGAAATACAATTGTTGCAGTTAGAACAAAATAAAGAACAACAAGACAAAACGTCGTTGTTAAATCCAGTTGTAACGGCACAGCAACTTATTCAATTTCAACAATTGGCTCAAAAAGTGGTTATCGAACCGCATTTAATACAATTCATTGCTCAAATTGTCAACAATACACGCAATCACAATTTCCTATATTTAGGTGCATCTCCAAGGGCATCCATCGCTATTTTAAACGCATCCAAAGCGTATGCCCTTATGAATGGAAGAGATTTTGTTACTCCAGACGATATTAAATACGTTGCTTTTTACGTGTTAAACCACAGATTAATATTGGCTCCTGAACGCGAAATGGAAGGTATTACCATTAAAGATGTGGTAAAACAAATTGTAGATACCGTTGAAATACCCCGTTAACCGAAATCAATAAAAGGAAATTATAAAGCAATATGAAGGCACTTTATATAAATACCCGTTTTTACTTAGTGTTACTAATAGTGTGTATCTGTTTTGTAACAGCTATGTTTATACCTGTATTTTTTTATATTGCTTGTGGTATACTTGTTTTATTTATACTATTATTAATTTTAGAATTGTTTTTATTGTTTCATCTTAAAAATGGAATATCAGCTCAAAGAATAGTGCCCGAAAGGTTATCCAACGGCGATGTAAACAACATACAATTACTATTGCAAAACAACTATCCGTTTGATGTAATACTTGAAGTAATAGACGAGTTGCCTTTTCAATTTCAAGAGCGTCATTTTTTACTGAATACTGCTATACAAAAACACCAACCAAAAGACATTTCTTATCAATTACTACCAAAAGAACGGGGTGTATATGCCTTTGGTCTGTTAAATGTATATGTTACTACTGCTATTAATTTTGTTAGCAAAAGGTACCGTTTAGCACAACCAGTTGAGGTAGGTGTTTACCCCAGTTTTTTAAATTTACGTAAATACGAGCTCCTGGCTACGCGAACAGCTATGTTGCCTAATGGTATTAAACGCACCAGAAAAATTGGTCAATCGTCAGAATTTGAACAAATTAAAGACTATGTTTTGGGTGATGATTTGCGCCATGTTAATTGGAAAGCTTCGGCTAAAAAACAACAATTAATGGTAAATCACTATCAAGAAGAAAAAGCGCAAAACGTATATATGCTAATTGATAAAGGACGTACCATGAAAATGCCTTTTGATGGGTTATCGTTATTAGATTATTCCATTAATGCGGCGTTAATGTTGGCAAATATTTCGATAAAAAGACAAGATAAAGCTGGATTATGGACTTTTGAAAAAAAGACCGATGTTTTTTTAAAAGCTGATAACAAGCCCTTACAAATTCGACGAATAGTAGATGCCTTGTATCATATCAACACCGATTATCGCGAATCAAATTACGAATATGTACTGTCTGATAGTTTAAAGAAAATTCAAAAAAGAAGTCTTTTAATACTTTTTACCAATTTTGAAACCTTAGATGCGCTAAAAAGACAATTACCTTATCTGCGTGCCTTGGCGAAAAAACATGTGTTACTGACCATTATTTTTGAAAACACTTTGTTAGATACCATGCATTCACGAAAAGTAAATTCAACCAAAGAAATTTATATTCGTACAGTAGCCTCTAAATTTGTACATGAAAAACAATTAATTGTTCAGGAACTTCAAATGCACGGTATTAAAACAGTTTATACCAAACCTTCAGATTTATCGGTGAACCTTTTAAACAAATATTTAGAAATAAAGCAACAAGAAATTATTTAGATGAAACAAATAAACAGCACACAAAACCCTTTAATTAAAGAAATTTTTCAGTTGCAGGAAAAAAGTAGAGTCCGCAAAAAAGTAGGATTATTTGTTATTGAAGGTAACCGCGAAATAGAAATTGCACTAAAAAGTGGCTATGTATTAAAACAGATTTTGGTTTGTTTCGATTTGTTTACACAAGAACAATTTCAAAGTTTTAAGAAAAGCATAAGCTCAGAAACAGAA
>JAHAYQ010000096.1 GCA_018384465.1 Myroides sp.
GAATACATGCAATAAATATTATGAAAAAAAATTTAATAAATGTGTTCATAAATCATTTAAAATAAACAATTAATCCTCTTAACTTTTTTAAAATTAGTTTAAGAGGATTAATAAAGTTAATAATTACCACTCCCACGTCATTTTTACGGTTCCTTTAGGAGTTGTTTTCTGGGTACTAGGATCATATGTGCTTTCCATACCTACTTCTAGTTTCTTCTTCTTCTTTTTCTTTTCCGCCAATGCTGCTTTAGGAGGAGTGGTATCCTGCATCTCGATAGGTAATTGACCTAACGTACCTATTGCTAGGCTCCAACCCATTAGTTTTGAATCCATAATTTCTAAATTCTTAAGATAATCGACTTGCTCATCACTCATCTCAAAACTCTCTAAAATCCAATTAGTTGAATCATTAGCAATTCGATCTGAAACTTCTAACCTTTCCTCAAAACTGAATCTATTAATTTCTGCTTGCTTCTCTCTTACTCCTTCGGGAGTGAATGGTACTTTGTTCATAATTTTCAATTATTAGACATTAAACAATAAATATCATCGTAGCTACAAAATGATACTACTAATTTACAAAGGCATTAAAAATCAATCAATAAGTAAATTTACTTATATTTGGGGTGTATTACCGCCAAATAGTTAAACTTTTCTTAAAAACAAAGGTGCGTATTAAAAATCGCCTTTCTTGCCGAAGAATTAACTATTCTATATAGAGATCAGATTTAATTTAGAAATGGAAAGAAGATACTTTAATATCTTTTAGAACTTGTATAAACAGCAAGTATATAATCAGTGTTTATTTACCTTTGAAAGTATATCTTCTGTTTTAATAATTTTATGATGGTAGCAATAAGCAATTACTGTAATCATTGAATCAAAATCACTTTTTCGTAAAATGTTTTGTTTATGTACTTCTACTGTACGACTACTTATGTTCAAAATGTCTGCTATTTCTTTTGCTCTCAGTCCTTGTGCAAAATACTCGATAATATTAAGTTCGGATTCGGTAAAGTTCGGATGTTCTGACCCCAATAGTACGAAAGCGGTATTGGATTTAACTTTATGTATTTGAGAATAGAGGCTTTTTTCAGAATAAAATCCATCTTCTTTTAAGCCTAAAATAGCTTTTTTCAATTCTTTAGGTGATGTGTTTTTTGTAAAAACACCATGTAGATCCATTTCAATGACCTTGGATATCATGCTAATATCGTCCATAAGCGTTAATATAAGTATTTTTACCTTACGGTATTTTCTCTTTATTATTTTTGCAGCTTCAAAACCATCCATTACCGGCATTTGTATATCCAATAAGAGAATATCAACTTTAGTATACTCTAATTTATCTAATAAATCTTTTCCGTTTGATGCTTCAATTACCACTTCAAGTTCTTCAGAGGCATTAATCCATAATGCTAAATTTTCTCTAAATAAAGTATGGTCATCCGCTATTGCTATTTTTAGTATATTTTCTGTCATTTGTTTCTGAAGTTTTAAAGGCAATTCTAAACTTATTTCCACTCATTACTTCTAATTGTACAAGCGTGGCGTCGATATTTGATAATCTGGAGATAATATTTTTTATTCCCATTCCTTTTGGCTTTTTTAGTGATTTGTAAAAATCAAAAGGTGTTCCATTATCATTAATATCAAAAAAAAATGAACCCTTTCCTATTGAAACTGATAAAGAAATTTTATTGGCGTTGCCATGCTTTATCATGTTTGTAGTAAGTTCTTGAATCGTCCGGAAAAGTTCATGTGACTGAGTCGTTGAAAGGTCTAATTCTTTAACATGGTACTCTTGCGTAACCTCTATTGTATATATTTGACTTATCCGACCAAAGTAGCTCTGTAATGTTAATATAAGCCCGTAGTCTTGCAACATTGGCGGCATTAAATTATAGCTAATATTTTGTATATGGTTCAAAGTTTTAGATAACATACTACTAACTTTCTCTAATTCTTCTTTTCTTATAGTCCCTTCTTTTTGTTCTGATAATTTGGTTACATAATATTGTATAGCATTTAGATCGCCACTTACCTCATCGTGTAAATCTTCTGCAATACGTTTCCGTTCCATTCGCTCAGCTTCAAAGGTGGCACTCATAAGAGTTTTTGATTCTTTTTGCTTCATTCTGTATGTTCTTCTGTTATGAAGTGTAACTACCAATAAAACGGTGAAGACACTGAACAACATAATGGCTGTAACAATCCAAAAGAAAATCTTTAAGCCGGTTTCATTTTCCATACGCCGATAGTTAAAAGTATTCGTAAAATAAATGTTGCCATAATATTGACAATAGCAAAATCATAAAAATACAAATTGCTGTTGAAAATAAAACTCCCCATTAAAAACAAAGGCATAGTGACCAAATAATAGATGTAAAAAGCCGATACAAAATAAAAAGTAGGATTTTGCCAGAGATCTTGGACTTCGTCACTCTTGAATAAATCTCTTACCCACCAGAAAGAGCCCAATAACACAAGGAATGTTAAAGGTGTTTTATTAATAGCTTTTGCTATAAATGAAGAATATTCAGCCCAATAGTAAAATGAAATACAATAAGTAACTGTCAGTAAGGTAAAAACCAAAAGTAAAGCCGGTTTGAATCGAGGTTGAAAAAGTTTAAAATAGAAATATAAAATAGTCAAAAGTTCTAATAAAGAGTATATTTGAAACCAATAATCTACATTTATTTTTAGAATAATTGAACCTATTAACTCATATAAGGAGGCTATAGTTGTGAGCCAAATAAAAGGGACAATAGGCTCACTGATATTAAAGGCTCTTTTTTTTGGAAACAACACTAACAAAGGGAGTATCCCTGTAAAAAGAGCCGTATATAAAAAAATATAATGCAAAGTTATGGTTTTATTAAAACACTATTTTTGGGGCAATAATTAGGACAAGTTACTAAATCTTCTAAAATTACACCTGTTGTTATGTCCTCGCCGTTTTTATCCACACCCACCAATACAAGGTTGTTTTTTCCTGTTACCGGATCTTCTCCGTTATAAAAACGGATCCCGATACAATCATCCTGCCCCAAGATACGATTAATTTTATTAATCCCCGCAAAGAAGGATTTAATTGCATCGGGGTTGTTTTCCTGAAAAGTGTGCGTGTAATTAATTGCTTCGTCTAATGTAATTACCTCTCCGGTGTTGTTGTCAATCGTCATAATTAATTTTTTTAATAGTTAAGCAAACAAAGTTCTCTGATCCAAACATAAAAGTCAATAAGTAATTTTACTTATATTTTTGCTTTTCACTTAAAAGAAAAAACACTTCTTGTATTCTAAAAAATAATCATCGACAATACAAATGTAAACATTTTTGCTTATATTTGTGTCATGATTAAGCAATACGAAAAATACAAAGGCATCCATCCGGGGATTATACTTGACAGAGAACTTAAGAAACGCTCTATCAAACAACGCCCTTTTGCGTTATCATTAGATGAGCATCCGCAAACGTTTAATGCAATTACCAAAGGTAAAAGGGGTCTCAGCACAGCATTGGCATTGAAAATTGAACGGGAACTTGGTTTGGAAGAAGGTACTTTAGTTATCTTACAGGCATATTACGATATTCAAAAAATCAAGGAAAAAAACTATCAGAAAACACCAAATCTCTCAATCCTAACCAAATCTTTATTTTGGGATACTGATATTAATAATATAGATTGGGACCGTCAGTATCGAGCCGTTATACAACGTATTTTTGAACGAGGAAATGATGCTGATAAAGAAGAAATCATTCGTTTTTATGGTATTGATAAAATAAAACAGGCTTTGGAAAAGTCTAACGTAAGGAAACCCTATACTGTTTATCAACAAAATAAAACAACTGATTAGTTATGCTACATTACAATACGGTTAATGACTTATTAAGGAACTCATTGGTTACCTTGATGAATTCAGAAGAATTTAGTCAGTTTCGCTTAGTTGGCGGGACTGCACTAAGTCTTCAGTTAGGACACCGCTTATCGGTGGATATTGATTTATTCAGTGATGTACCCTATGGTAGTATTGATTTTACTGCTATTGATAAATTTATAGAAAATACATTCCCATATCATCACCATTTTTCAAATCTTGAACCTGCAATGGGAAAATCTTACAGTATAGGTACAGATAAGGACAATGTGGTCAAATTAGATATTTTCTATACAGATGAGTTTATACAATCTCCGTTAATTGAAGATAGTATCAGAATGGCGACAACTGAGGAGATTATTGCTATGAAAATAGATGTGGTCCAACGAGGTGGACGCAAAAAAGACTTTTGGGATTTGCACGAGTTGCTGCCACAATATCCACTTCATTTAATGTTGTCTTTACACCTGCAACGCTATCCTTATACACACGATGAGGAACTTATATTGCAAAACCTTACCAACTTTGATCTTGCCGATGATGATTTTGACCCTATATGCTTGCGAGGTAAATATTGGGAGTTTATCAAGGAAGATATTGTTGAGGTAGTAAAGAGCTATAAAGATTAGTCTTCATCTCTTTCAAAACATTCGTTAAGGATTAATTGAGTAAGCATACATAGAAAGTCCAATATTTGTTCAGCTTCTTCCTGAATAACATCTATTCCCGAATCTTTTAATATTCTATCGCTTCTTCGATAGGTATTTTCCCTATTTTCTTTTCAATAGTTATTAAATTTTTGAATTTTATTCAATTCACGGTTTTTAGAAAGCTTTTATTTAGAAGTGTATAAAAAATCAGAAGTATTTTTATTCTTTTTATTTCACTCTTTTTAATCTCCGTATGGACTCAAGATAGCGATTAAGGTGAAAAACATGAAGTATTACCCCAAATTGAACGCCAAAAAGCACCTTACACTGCCTACCACTGCCATAATATTTTAGATAATCAACACTTGTTTTACTTTCGTCTCATAACTTTAAATTTTTAGATCATGAGTGAAAACAAAACGAAGAAACCAGAAATGCCCGAACAGCTTTCTGATATTTTATTGGTATTGGATAAAGAGAAAATGAAGATTCAAGCCGTTAAGAGCATCGACGAAAACGGAAATATGCAAACTGTAGATCCTACGAAAAAGAATCAAAATCAGTTTATGCGTGTCGACAAACATGGCGACTTATTTTCAAATTTCTTTTCAAACTTTTTAAGTCAGTTAAAAAATCCAACAAACTTTTCATTTTTCAAAGTCGGAGAATCCGAAGCTATTGAAAAAGCGCAAGAAATTCAGAAACAAATTGACTCCCCCACCCTTCAAGGCGAAAAAATACTGAAAGAACATGAAGTCAAAACCAATACAGTAGATAATATTAAACAAATAAATCAAAATGATATGGCAACAACACAAACAGCAGCAGCAACAAACGAATATCGTTACCAACCAGAGCAGATTGATTGGGACACCATGAAAAATCTTGGATTAAGTAAGGAATACCTAGAAAAAAGAAACTTACTAGATCCTTTGTTAAGAGGTTATAAAACCAACGAATTGATACCAATAGGTGTTAATCTCGGTGGTTCTATCCTTCGTACAGATGCCCGCTTGTCTTTACAGCAAAACGAAGAAGGAAATGTAGTCGTGGCAATTCACGGTATAAAAAAAGAACCAAATCTACACTTTGAATTTTTCGGACATAAGTTTACAGATGATGATAAGAAAAATTTACTCGAAACGGGCAATATGGGGCGTGTAGTTAATCTGACCAATTTTAAAACTGGTGAACAAATGCCCTCCATTATCAGTATTGACAGGTTGACCAATGATATAATTGCTTTACGAACTGATTTTATTAAGATACCAGATGAGATTAAAGGTGTTAAACTGAATGAAGAGCAAAAACAGACCTTAATGGCAGGCAAACCACTCCAATTAGATGGGATGATTTCAGCAAAAGGAACGGAGTTTTCAGCAACTGTACAGTACAATGCTGATAAGCGCTATACCGAATTCTTGTTTGATCGCAGTAACAACAGCAAACAAAATGTTCAACAAAACAATGCTCAAAGTCAATCACAGGAAGCTCCAAAAACATTTCGTGGTAAGGAACTGACGGATGAGCAATACAAAGATTTCAAAGCAGGACAAACCATTTATATGGCAGGTCTAGTCGACAAAAAAGGACAAACGTATAACGGCTACATCACGTTCAACAAAGACACCGGAAAAACTGGCTTTGAGTTTCCAAATCAGTATAAGGAAAGAATACAACCCACCGAAGCCCACAAAACCCAAACTGCCGTTAATTCTCAGGGAAAAACTAACGAAGCCACCAAGAATATCAAAGAACCTTTGAAACCGGGACAACAAAGACCTAAGGATGAAAAGCAAAAGCAAGAACAAAAAGAACCTGTTAAATCAAAAGGTAGAAAAGTAAGTTAATCATGAAAACAATAATCGCAGAAAAACCAAGCGTGGCAAGAGAAATAGCAAGTCTGTTAGGTGCATCCAATAAAAAGGACGGTTACCTAACAGGCAACGGCTATTTTGTTTCCTGGGCATTCGGTCATTTAATCGTATTGGGAATGCCCGAAGATTACGGTATTTCAGGTTTTGACAAAGCATCGCTACCTATTTTGCCAAATCCTTTTGTACTGACGGTTCGTAAGGTCAAAAAAGATCAAAGTTATACCGCGGATATGGGAGCACTAAAGCAACTCAAAGTTATCAAAGAGCTGTTTGATAAAAGCGAAAGTATTATAGTCGCTACCGACGCTGGTCGTGAAGGGGAATTGATATTTAGATATATTTACAAATACTTGAAGTGCGATAAGCCATTTGAACGTCTTTGGATCAGTTCATTAACTGAAAAAGCCATTAAACAAGGATTTGAAAACCTTAAAAATGGAAAAGAGTTTGATGGATTGTATTATTCCGCACAAAGCAGAAGCCGTGCTGATTGGCTTGTAGGTATTAACGCCACACAAGCTTTAAGCATCGCTGCTGATGATGGTGTTTATTCATTAGGTCGAGTTCAAACGCCAACACTGGCTTTAATTTGTAAACGGTACATCGAAAACAAGAATTTTTCCATCAAAAAGTTTTGGCAAATTCAGTTAGTGCATCAAAAGGAAAGCATTCATTTCAAAAGCCTATCAAAAAATAAATGGGAAGATCAAAAACTCGCTAGTGAAACAATAAAATCGATTCAACGTATTGGTAAGGCAGCGGTTACATCAGTAGTAACCAAAAGGCTCAACGAACAACCACCCCTACTATTTGACCTTACCGGATTGCAAAAGGAGGCCAATAAAAAGCTTAGTCTTTCTGCCGAAGAAACCCTCAACATCGCCCAAAGTCTGTATGAAAAGAAGTTTATTACTTATCCTCGTACTGGAAGTAAATATATTCCTGAAGATTTGTGGCCAGAAATTCCAAACCTTGTGAGAGCGCTTGAACAAAAAGATTCTTGCAGACAAGCAGTAACCCTAATGAAATGGGAACGTTTCAATAAACGTATCGTGAATGACCTGCGCGTTACTGATCATCATGGATTATTGATTACGGACAAAATCCCTTCAGCATTGAATGCAAAGGAAAATGCAGTCTATGATCTGATTGCTTTTCGATTATTAGAGGCTCTTTCACAAGCTTGCGTCAAAGAGGTAACGGATGTTTCATTAGAAGTTTTGCATTACGATTTTATACTTAAAGGATGTAAAATAATTGAAACAGGTTGGCGTGGTATTAAAGGTAATTTCTCTGATGATGAGGCCGAGCCTATACAGGATCTACCCGAATTGAAAGAAGGCAATGAATTGAAAATCAAAGAAGCTGTCGTTTTGGAAAAGAAAACAAAACCACCTGTACTTTATACTGAAGCGGGATTGCTATCCGCAATGGAATTCGCAGGGAAAGAAATCGAAAATATAGAAGAACGGAAAGCTTTGCAACACATTGGTATTGGTACACCAGCTACAAGAGCTTCGATTATTGAAACACTATTTACCCGAAATTATATCCAACGAGATAAGAAATCACTCATTCCTACTGAAAAGGGATTACAAGTGTATGAGTTGGTTAAAGACCAGAAAATTGCAGATGTGGCAATGACTGCCGAATGGGAATTGGCCTTGCAGAAAATCGAAAATAACGAAGCTGATGCAGCATTATTTCAAAAGGAAATGGAAACGTATACAATAACCATTACTAATGAACTACTACAAACTTCCATTACTCGAACCAATGTACCAAAACTTATTTGTCCGAAATGCAAAAGCCAACAACTGATTATCCGTGATAAAATAATCAAATGTCCCGAAGATATTTGCGGTTGGTTGCAATTCCGTAATGTTTGCGGAGTTCAAATCGGCATTTCCGACATTGAAACCCTTATCAATAAAGGTAAAACATCATTGATTAAAGGAATGAAAAGCAAAGCAGGGAAAAAATTTGATGCTTACATTGTTTTAGATTCCAATTGCAGAACCTCTTTTGAATTTGATAAAAACAAAAATTACAAACGCAATGGAAAATAAGCCGACAATTGTTCCGCAAGAAATTAAAAACTTGATTTATACCATACGTGAGAAACAAGTGATGCTGGATAGTGATCTTGCAAAAATTTACCAAGTGGAAACCAAAGTTTTCAATCAAGCCGTAAAACGAAATGTAGATCGTTTTCCTGATATTTTTCGCTTTCAATTGACACAGGACGAGTTTGACACGATCAACTTGAGGTCACAAATTGTGACCTCAAGTTTGAATTACGGTGGTAGACGTTATTTACCATTTGTATTTACCGAACAAGGAATTGCGATGTTGAGTGCGGTACTCCGTTCGGATGTGGCAATAAAAGTAAGTATAGAAATCATAAATGCTTTTGTAGAAATGCGTAGAATGGTTTCCAATCATGCTTCCTTATTTCAGCGTTTGGATTACATAGAATACAAACAATTGCAAGCTGACCAAAAATTTGAGGAGCTTTTTAAAGCTCTTGAAAGTGGTAAACTATATAGCGAAAAAGGCATTTTCTACAATGGGCAAGTTTTCGATGCTTATACCTTCGTTGCCGATATTATCCGAAGTGCTAAAAGCTCTATTATCTTGCTTGACAATTACCTAGATGATACGGTACTAACTTTGTTGGGTAAACGCAATGAAAATGTAACCGCAACAATTTACACAAAAAATATCAGCAACCAGCTGCAGCAGGATGTGTACAACGCTACAATAGCCAATATCCAGCTATAGCAGTAGAAGTTTTCTCCAATGCCCACGACCGTTTTTTGATTATTGATAATGCAGAACTATACCATATCGGAGCTTCGCTTAAAGATTTGGGTAAAAAATGGTTTGCCTTTTCACGAATGGATATTGAGATTGGCAGAATGCTTCAAATATTGAATAAACAATAAACCCTCCAAAAAATTGAAGGGCTTTATAATTATGCTTTAGAGGCTTCTAAAGATGCTTTTCTAAATTCTTTAAGAAGTTTTTCTAATTCAAGAGAAGATTTACGGGCTCTTGTTCCTGCAGCTTTATTTCCGTTTTCTTGTTGTAATGCTGCGTCAGTTTTCAACGCTTCAAAGCTCGCATTGATTTTTTCAATTAGTTCGTTCATTTTGATAAATGGATTAAAAATTTAAAAAGCAAAAATAAAGAAAATATCTTCAATGCTCACTAAACTAATTCAACAACTATTAACTTAATCACTTTACCAAATAGTTACGAAGTATTCACAAACTATGCCCATTTCTTCATCAGGAGATTCACCAAACTCTTCCATTTCTCCTTTATAATAGTTCCAATGCACTATTTTCCAGTAGTCTAAACTTCTATCACCTTCTCCCTCAGTAAAAGCATACTCAGAACTTATATCTTTGAATTTTACAATTTCCACTTTAGTCGTCTTTATTATTGCTTTAGGTTCTCCATACCAATTTGTGACGATTGCTATATCACCAACTTTTGGAAAGGATACTTTATTTTTCTTGAACCACCAAACAGAAGGAGATGTAGCTTGTTTAATTTTTTTAACAACTAATTCAGTACACTCATTAGCATTTTCTTCTTTATCGCAAAAATAAAACGATTGTGGCTGCTTTATAGAAAGATACTCTGGATTGCTATCTTGAAATTTTTTCCAATAGCTCTCAATAGAATTACCAATCATTTGTCATAGAATTAGAATTTTTACTTCATAAAAGTATTTACGAAAATACAAATTAAATCCTTCCTATAACCATTTGTACGCCAAATATTCCCCTTTAAAGCCAAGCCCTACCACTTTTACAACAACGATTAATTCCTGCTCTAAATTTATCCATCAACATAAATATTTTACTGTATGGATACACAGCAAAAAGACTTGTTTTATTTCAGATTACGATTGCAAGAACTGTTAAACAGTAGCTTTCCAGAAAAAGCACACGACCAACAATTTATCAACCAACGCTCCTCGTGGGCTGCCAATGCCTACGACGGTGCTTTTCGTTCGGGAAACCCGATTGAGCAATGCAATGAAATTGCCAATTACATCCTTTTTGGAGGTTTACATTTTTCTAAGTTTGACACCATTTTTCAGGTAGTGTGCAACGAGTTTGACACACTAATGGCTAATGAGGAACTCCGCCCGTTCTCTTTTAAAATGTTGCCTATCTGCGCACCTGTTTTTGACAACTATGAACTAACTAATGATTTCGCTTACAGTGATGAGTTTGACCAGCTTTATACCGAAATAACCGGAACCATCGCCATTTGGATAGAAGAAAATGGCCTTCAATAAAAAGCAACATCTCCAACAGAATATTGATGCCTTGCGAATTGCTTTTACATTAGAAAAGGAGAAACGACAAGCTACTGTAGGTGAAAGACTGCTAATGATGCAATACAGCGGATTTGGCGGTCTAAAATTTGTATTGAACCCTGTAACAAATGATATAGACATCCATCATTGGCGAAAAACCGAACACGACCTATTTCCACTCACACAAGAACTTCATGAGTTACTTAAAGAAAATTCAGAGGACGAAAAACAGTACCGTAGGTACGTAGACAGTATGAAAAGTTCTGTACTCACAGCTTTTTATACGCCACCGCAGGTTATAGATGCTATTTCGGAAACGCTTCATCATAGCGGTATAACTATCGAGCGTTTCCTTGAACCTTCCGCAGGTACGGGCTCATTTATACAATCCTTTTCCGGAAACCAAAGCACAACTATCACAGCTTATGAAAAATATTTACCGATACTAACAGATGTAGTGAATGGAACTTGGCCTAAAGAAGAACGTCTGACCGAACTTAAAACCGAACTGGCTGCTCTGGAACGTAAGATACAGTTATCTATCACTCCCATAGCAGAAGAAAAAATTAATGAACTTTCTGAAAATGAGCAAAAACCAAAACAACACAGCAACATTTCCGCATCCTTTAGCAAAAGGCGTTTCTAATTACAATAGATAATAAGTCCTCTACCCTTCTTTTCTGTTTTTTCGATCCCTAACCGATCTGGAATAACTTTCCCGAATTAACTGCTCAACATCAGAGCGCTTATAGTAGAGTTTTCCGCTGATACTATAGTAAGGAAGTCGTCCGTCAGAACGATATCTCTGTAAAGTGCGATCACTAATTTTAAGCAGCTGTAAAAGATCTTGATTATCCAGTAACTCCTCTCCATCGACTTTTTCTATCGTACTCATTTTCTTTTGATGCAATTCGTCTAAAATATCAAAACGCTGCATTATCTGTTTCATCCAGGCAATAAATTCTGTTCTATCTATGTTCATTATAAAAAAATATAGACCGCCGAAGAATAGTCGTCAAACCAATCATCAACTCGGTACTGTTAAAGAAGCAAAATTGCGCCTTTGAGAACTATTAATTTGCCAAGTACCTACCAATAAGCACCCATTAAAACCTGAAAATATTTAAATTTATTATAATTCTACGCGAGCAATATACCCAGAACGTTTAAAATACACAGGCCAAAACCCTGAAAAAGAACAGAAAAAAATGGGTACTGCCTTGGTCTTTAATCACTCGATATCTTTAATCATATATTTTTCCAGATTAGAAGTCAACTGATCTAAGAAATAGGTTTTACTGCCCGAACGATCCTTCATTCTATGAAACGAGTGATGTAAGTCTCCTAACTTGATTCGGAATGCCACCTCAAAAAGCGTCGCTAATTTTGTTATTCCCACCTTACCATTTGAAACCGCCCCGGTTGCATGTAATGCATAGACCAACTCTATTAACGCATTTTTAGAATCTGTCCAGTACATATCTTTTGAATATTCCTCTAAAGCCATTTTATCATCCAATTTCTCGGATTCGTCTGGATCCAAACGACGTAAAAGGTAATGATACAATAGTTCGTCAGATATGATTCTAGCTACTTTATAATCGTAATATGTTGAAAATTGTGCATCCATTTCAAACACCACACTATTTAATCCTTCATAAAATTCAATATTTCCCAATCTAAAAAAACGTTCATCCAAATCGGTACGATTAGCTTTGTAATACCTATAAAAATCAGAAGAGCCCGCATACTCTTTATAAACCGATTTTAATTGTTCTAATTGAGAGGAAAAGTATTTTAGCAATAATTTACCATTAGATACAGGACAAGCAGTTTCGATACGATAGACCTTATTGTAAAATATGAGTTTTCCCAGAATCAGAGGTTTAATATTCTTAAAAAAGTCAATTTCCTGTGGTTCATCTTCAAAACCAAAGTTCAGTACAAACCGTTTTAATTCAGCTAATAAATCTTTTAAAAGGAGCGTCATCGAATAGGACTCCTCGATAATCGTTGACGCTTTCAATGAAAGTTGCTTCTCTTTTTGTTCTAGCTTAGAGATTACGTCATGAAAATCACACTGTTTCATAAGTATTATATTTAAATTAAGTATCAGGGTTTCCTTATTTAAAAAATACGTGTGCACGCAGAACAAGAGACTATAGGATACTAAAGCAACTTTAGAAAAACCATTAAGATGCGCACAAGACGACAGAAGAAAACATCCGGTCATTACCGGATGTTTGGTACTACTATAAATATGTATCTTTATTAATCTACTCAAAAGTATGGAGTAAATCACTGTTGTACTGATCTTTCATACGAACATAAGCTTCTTTATAAGAGATGACTGCTCCAAGTTTCTTCTTTTCAAATATAGCCGAAACCCCTAAATACACTCTCGAAAAATTCTGCTTTTTAGCGTACCATATTGTTTGAAATAACATTTGACGGTAAAGATCTAAACGACCTTCTTCCTCTGGCTGCATGCCAATCAAAACAGGATTGAATGAATTATTCGCTTTATTAACGTAGCAAAACATGACACCCGAAATACTACTGCTACCTTTCCTTTTTAAAATTAGAAACTTCCACAACGGGCTTTTGTTCATGGCCTCAAAAAGGCTGTAGTTGTATTCAAAATTATTAATGTCCAGGTTTTTAGATTTTAATTGCCTGTAAAGTTCTACTGCCTTATCTAGATCGTTCGTACTTAGTTCAGTTAACACAGTAACGTCGTAATCGTTTATAAAAGGTAGTACTTCCAATCGAAAATGTCGTCTGGATCTTTTAGAAAGAATCGTTTCAAAATCTTCAAGGCTTTCCCAGTCGAAATTACAGAACATTGCCGAATGTGGCATTTCAACAATTAGATATCCTCTGGAATGAGTTACACTTGCTAAATATCCATTTTTCCTAAAATCACGCAACACCAACTTCTGATTATTTCCCTTTTCGAAATCATATTCCAAGGCTTGAAAAAAGGTCCATTGTAACATACGTCGATCCTTAATGTCTTTTGCAATGTACGTGTGCGTTCCTTCTGAGAAGACTGATCCCGTGCTTAGTACCTTTTCCGTAAGAAAAGTGGGATCATTTAGCCGAATTTTCTCTATTTTTTTGGAAACTGTCGTATGTGACAACATATCTTCTTTCCACAATGACGAGGACGTGTATGTTAAAGCAACTACATTTTCATCAGCATCTGTAACAGTGTAGTATTTAAAATCCATGTGGTTTGGATCCGTTTCATCAAGTTGCGAAAAATAGTTTTGAATAAATTGCACTCCCTGATAATCAAATGCATTATCCTCAAGAAGCTTATTCCATAACCCCTCCCCTAATTCTTCAATGGACTTGTATGTAGCGGCCTTAAAAAGATCAGGTTTTAATGGTAGCAACTGTTCCTTAGGTTTAAAATCTTTTTTGAAAATCCGGCTCACTTTTTCATAACTATTTCCTGTTTCCACCAAGGCTTTGGGATAATGGTTTTCAAGCGACTTCGCGAGACGCTCCAGTTCTTTAAATTCGGTATATACCGAAATGGTTATCCGCAGGCCGGCCTTATTAATAGGAACCGCAGGAAATAAGGCGGCATTTACATAAAACCTATCCCGAGCAAGTCTTCTCGTTAAGGTATATGCGGTTTCAGGTATTCCAACCGGAATGTAGAACACTGGTGTAGTACCTTCAGACATAAGCGGGATATTGCTAGCCAGCAATGCTCTGTGAAAAGCTTTAATTTTTAGTTGAAGTAAGTTCTGCATATCGCTTATTTCCGGGCTCAGATGAATTTTTGCAGACTCAATCGCTGCAGCTACTGCAGAAGGCTCTAATTGTGCCGAAAAAGTTAAAGGGCCGCCGAAATTTTTAATCTTTTCAATAAGTCCTTTATTACCCGATAAAACAAATGCCCCACTTGCTCCAAAAGATTTACTTAAGGTACTCACCAATATCATGCGCTCAGGAATAAATTGCCAGTGACTTCTTATAAATCCTGTTCCGTTCACACCTGTCCAGCTCATTCCATGAACATCGTCGAAATATAAATTTAGCACTTTATACTTGTCCATAAGTTCTTTAAGCCTTTCCACAGGTGCACAATCGCCATACATCGAATAAATACCATCAGCCATATACCAAACTTTATGATAGCGACTTTTAAATTTATTCAACAGTTCCTCTAATTGCTCCATATTGTTGTGGCGAATCATATGTATAGGAATTCCTCTCAATTTCAAGTTTTGGCAGGCACTCTGCACACTCCAATGCACCTGATGATCTAAAATCACCGCATCATTATATCCCACGGCATGAGGTATTACTCCTATATGTGCCAAAGTGCTGTTTTTCGTTACAATGGGCGATTGTCCATCATACATTTTCTGCAACGACTTTTCCAATTCTGCATAGAGAGGATGAGAGATATAGGTTTTAGAAAGTGGAAACTGCGTTCCAAAGTTTCTTGCAGCCTCAGCAGCAGCTTCCTTTAGACGTTGGTCTTGTTCCAAATTCAGATAACCTGTTGTAGCAAAATGCAGCAATTGCTCCCCATCAACCGTCAAACGATCTCCTTTCAGAAAGTTACCTTCGGCATATTGATGTAATACTTTATGTGCTTTTGCCCGCTCAATACTGTCATTTATTGTCTCTAACGGATCATTGTGATTAATTTTAGCCATACTTTTTTTTTATACATTAAAGTTGCTAAAAATTAAGGAATTAGTTGATATCAGAAATTAAGATAGTACCGATTGCCTATGTAATAGTACCGATTACCTAATTAAATTTCTATAAAATGTATTTGGTATAAAAATTAAGTTTTAATTTTATATTTAATAACAATAATACCAAAATCACCCCACTTATGCCAAAAAATTATGAGAATGACTTTGCTTTATATGAGGTTAGAGACCGACTGCTATATATAAGCTATAAAGAAGGGCTATATATTGATTATGCTGCCGCCCGTTTAATTGTAGATGATCGCTTGATGATACAATCCTACCAATCATGTGCTATAGTATGTGACGTTTCCACAATACATGACGTTGCTGCAGATGCGCGTGAGTATCTCGCTACTTATGGCTGCAATCTTGCGAAAGCCGTTGCCATATACTCCGCGACGCATACCATGAGAAACCTTGCTGCTTATTTCGTTTCCATCAATAAGCCTATGGCTCCTACAAAAATATTTGATAACCTTGAAGACGCAGAAGAATTCGCAATAGAACATATTTGATATGATATATTTTAACTGTACTGAAGAACGCTGGCGAAACGTTATAGACCACATGGTTGATCTTGCCAAAGGAAACTTAAACAAACGCATTGAAATAAAACATGTAAACGACCCTTTAGAGACCATCGAAGCAGTTTTGAACTGGGTCACAGACGAGTGGAGACAGCGTGTATTACAAATGACCTTTACAAAGCCCAGTGAGGCTCAAAAATTCATCAATCACTTTCAAATCATTTTAGATCGGGACATGGTAGTCCAATCAGTTGATCAAGACTTTCTCCAACATTTAAATATTCAAAAAGAACATGTATTATTTAAGAGCCTGAGCGATTATATCACAGAAAGTGATTTTAAAAAGCTACGAAAGTATCTAAAAAAATTAGATCGCCCTAACTTTCGCTATACCCAGACACCTCAGATTGAATTAATGGACATGACTTTTATGTATACTGTCAAAAAATTGGCAACGACAGCGTATGTACTTAATTTATTCCATATTCAAACCCATTTAAAACACTTCAAAAAAGGACTGTCTAAAGAACCTAAGGAGTTTATCCGTTATCAACAAAAAAAGGTTTATCGCGACCGGATAGCAGATATTAAAAAGCATATAGATCACATGCCACTTAAGGAACTTTTAATTTTAGAGAACGTTTGTAAAAAATATATGGTAAACAGTCTGCAGCTGAAAAAAGGGTTTCGTGAACTTTATCAATGCAGCCCATACGACTATTTTTTAAAAAGGCGAATGAATCACGCCTATTTATTAATTCAAACCAGTACCCTTTCACTTAAAGAAATATCTCAGATGGTCGGCTATGCGCAATATTCAACATTTAGTAAAAAATTTACTAGGACTTACGATATAAGTCCGAAAGATTTACGGAAGCAGATGCTTAGCATCACTACTGCTGAAATAGACGAAAAAGATCAATAAACGCAATAAATTTGTTAGAAATATAAAGATAATACCAATTAACTATGGAATAGTACCGATTAACAAATTATTATTCATCTGAATTTCAGAATTTTACCATACAAAAATAAAACATTTGTATTATGAGTAAAATTCTACAATTCACCCAACAAGCATTTATTTACTTTTTCATTATACTATTTGTGTATGCAGCGGTAAGTAAATTGACAGACTTTGAAAATTTTCAGGTTCAGGTGGCACAGTCGCCTTTATTAAGTGCTTTTGCGACGCCCATTGCCTACGGTGTGGTGCTCGGAGAACTCATCATAGCCCTAATGCTCTGCTTTACTAAAAGCAGACTGTTGGGGCTTTATCTTTTTCTGGGGTTTATGACAGCGTTCACGGTTTATATCTTTCTGATTTTGAATTACAGTCCGTTTGTTCCTTGTTCCTGTGGTGGGGTATTGGAGAAAATGGGGTGGTGGGAACATTTATGGTTTAATGGGATTGTTTGTTTAGTAACAGTTTTCATCATAATTACGGACAATAATACCTTATCTTCTTCTTTTCGGATGAAAAGAAGCAAAAATCTTTTTCTTTGATCTTGCCGCGGTCTTAAATCGGTTAAATAGCGTTTTACAAGCTACCTAATCGAAACGTAGCAGAGCTACCCGATTAGTTTACGCTTGTTTCAACGATTTAACGTTCGATTTAATACCAATGGCGCTTTGATTCAGGTTCGTTTATATATTCAGTTTTGTTTGAAGCAGTAAAAAGTCGATTGAGAGGAAAATAGAATAAGCACATTTATGGCAGAATATAAAACATACAACAATAAATTTATGAAGAGAAAAATATTATATATCGTATTAACCATGATCGTCAGCAGTTTGGTGGTATTGGAGAAAATGGGGTGGTGGGAACATTTGTGGTTTAATGGGATTGTTTGTTTCTTATGTGTTCTCGTAATATTAACAGAGCAGTCTTCAACTATTAATCCCTTTTTCTTTTACGTCTAGGCCTCATTTTACAGCTTGGAAGCCGTGAACCTAAAGGTTTGTCGCGCAAAAGAAACAAAACGCCTCGACTCATAAAAAAAGCTACTTCTCCGCTTTTTATACTAAACAAATTAATACTATTCATTCTTTTTTATTTAATGATAATGTATTCATGAATCTGCGATTTCGCTTCGCCTCAAATGCAAACAACAGTGCAGCATTCATGAGAACAAAAACAAATATAAACGCTCGAATAAACAGGCATTTTGTTTTTAACGTATAAAAACCATCGGCGCTAAACGCTTTTTTTATAATGTCGGTTTTTAGATTCGGCTTTAATTTACCATTCGGTTTTGTTTGAAGACTACATTAAAATGGTGATGGAATTGGAATTAAACAAACTTACGACATACAGAAAACAGAAAATAACATATAACCTACCACATATAACATAAAACTATAAAATTATGAAGAAAAAAATATTCTATATCGTATTAACAATGATTGTCAGCAGTGCGGTTGTGGTGTTTCTATTTCTCACTTCTGAACACATAATGAAAAGAGAAAATCCGTTTGTGCGGAGGTTTATGCCACATCACATTGATAAAGCGGAGTATTTAGACTTGGAGGTGAATTCGTACTACATAGCCGGGGTTACTAATGATACCGTTTATTTGGGGAACTATACTGCTCCGCTACTGATAACGGCGGTTCCTACCAATCTCGGTATGAAGGTGGAGCATCAGATCAGGCTGGATGAAACACAACGGTCGTTTCGGAGTCTTACTATAAGAGTGCAGGGACAGGAATTTTTTGTTACCGACGGTACTATTCCCATTATATACAAAGGAAGTACGAATGATTGGAAGGCTAAAAGGTTTATGGAAGAAAAGATTTACTTTTCGTTACTTCAATCAATGAGAGACGATTCTTTTCTATTTCGTAGTCAAAGAGCAAGTACTGGTGAACATGTATTAGGTCGACTACAGATAAAAGATTCAACCACTTTCGAACTGTACGATGATGCTCTTCAAAAACAGATTGATGGCGTATTTGATACCGACGGAC
>JAHAYQ010000116.1 GCA_018384465.1 Myroides sp.
TCACGCAATACGATATAATCGTGCGTTTTATCGTTACCCGATACGGTAATGTTGTTAAAACGTGCTACCGGATTTTCTACAATGCGAATGTCAAAGTCTATAGTATCGTTTCTGGTTGCAGTTTCAATTAAATTTACTTGCGACCATAAATAACCTGCGTTTTGGTAAGTGTTATCTATGTTGATACCATCTAAATTTGTAGGATCTTTTACGCGTTTTTCTAATAAAACACCATTATATACTTCGCCTTTTTGCATACCTAATACGGCACGTAAATATTGATCGGTAAATTGTGTGTTTCCAATAAAACGGATGTCTCCAATATAATATTTTCTACCTTCTTCTAAATCGATATTAATAGCTACCGAATTTTTATCAGGATTGTATTGTGCTGTTTCAGATAAGATACGAGCGTCTCTATAACCTTTTTCTTTATACGCATCTACAATGTTTTTAAGATCGGCTTCATATTCTTTCTCTATAAACTTTGAAGGTTTAAAGATACGCATTGGGTTTAACGGACTTTTCTGCTTTGTTTTCTTCATTGCTTTACGCAATTTGGCATCAGTGAATTGTTCGTTACCCGTAAAATCAATATCAGAAATACGTACTTTTTTACCTTTGTCGATATCTATAAGTAAGTCGGCAGATTTATTGTCGGCATGTAGTCTGCGCTCAACAGTAACTTGCGTGTTGTAAAATCCGTCTTTACGATATTTATTGGTTAAGTAGTTTTTTGTTGTTGAAATTAGGTTATCGTTGATGATTTTACCTTCGATAATTTTAATTTTCTTGTCTACTTTACCCGCAGTTGTAGCGGTTGCTGGAACGGCTAATTGAAGGTCTTTCAACAATTCTTCTTTCTTAGATTTTTTTACACCGGTAATCTCTACGTCTTTTAGTCGAGGAAGTTCGTTTAAGTAAATTTCTAAGTTTATAACATTGCCTTCTACAGATGATTCATACACGCGTATGTCATTAAAGTAGCCGGTTTTCCATAATTTTTTAATGGCATCAGAAATTTCTTCGCCCGGAATATTAACTGCTTGGCCTTTTTCTAAACCTGCATAGGTAAATATGGTTAATTCGTTAAAGTTGAAGTTTCCTGTAACCTTAATATTTCCTAAACGATAGCTTTTTGGCGCGTTAGGATCTGTTTCTGGCGGCGTTGTTTCTTGGAGTGCATCATTAATTTCATCAGTTGTTGTAGCAACTGGTTGCTCTTGTGCATTTGCTACTGCAAAGCTTACTAATAATGGAAAAAGGTATTTTAATTTTTTACGATGCATTATCTTTAAAAATTACTTATTTATTTGTTCACTTGTTTTACCATATCTACGTTCTCTATTTTGATAAGCTTGTAAGGCTTCTAACAAATGTTCGTTAGAAAAATCGGGCCATAGCACTTCACAAAAATACAATTCGGCATAAGCAATTTGCCATAACAAAAAGTTGCTGATGCGTTGCTCGCCACTGGTGCGTATCAATAAATCTACGTCGGGTAAATTATGGGTGTAAAGATGCTTATTTATAACTGATTCGTCAATAGCATCACTTGAAATTATATTATTTTTAACTTTGTCGCTAATTACTTTTACGGCTTCAATTAGCTCATTACGAGATCCATAGCTTAATGCTAAGGAAAGCGTTAAACGGGTGTTGTTTTTGGTTTTATCTAAAACTTCTGTTAATTCTTTGCGAACTGCAGTAGGTAAAAGATCTAAATTGCCAATTGCGTTTAACTTTATATTGTTTTCTTGAAGTGTTTTTACTTCTTTTTTAAGTGCTTTAACCAATAGTTTCATTAGCATATCTACCTCAAACTTCGGTCGGTTCCAATTTTCGGTCGAAAAAGCATATAAAGTTAAGTAAGGAATACCTAAACGAGCACATTGTTCTACCGTGCGTTTAACTGCAGTAGCTCCGTTTTCGTGACCAATGGTTCTTAAAAAGCCTTTTTGTTTAGCCCATCTGCCGTTACCATCCATAATAATGGCAAGATGTTTAGGTAGTGTATCAGGATTTATAGTGTTTTCTTTCATCATTCTATCTTGGGGCACAATAACAAGGGTTTTTACCAAAGGTATATGAAATGTTTATACCAGAAAAAACATACCAATCTTTACTGTTGGTGTTACCAAATGTAGTAATGGTTGTAGATGGGTTTCTTGGGTTGTTACCGTCTAAATTATCAGTAAATGAATAGCGTGCACCCACTTCGGCACTTATTACTAATTTTTTGTTGATGAGTGCTTTAACGCCTAACGTAATAGGAATAGCCAATGCAAATTCATTGTCCTTTTCTATTTGTCTGTTGTATTCATTAAAGTAACTTTCTGTGTACGATAATCCTGCAACACCAGTATGTACGTACGGAGTAAGAGCAAACCAGCTGTTGTGAAGATCAAACTCGAAAAAGTTAAACTCAATACCCAACATTACTTCATTTAATTTGTTTTTTGTGCTAAGGTTACGTGCTTGTCTTAATGGCATATCAGAATCGGCATCATTTGCAGAAATGGGCATATGTGTATAATTCAATCGCCAAGAGTGTCGTGCGCTTTTGTTCCATCTATATTGAAAACCATAACCCATATCGGTAGGATTAATGTATTTTGTAGATCCTATATCGCCAATATAATTAGTAGCGCCAACAGTTAAACCCAGTTCGTGTATCTGGCTTTGTGCTGTAGCTGCACCTAAAATAGTTAATATGGTTAAAAGTTTTCTTTTCATTTTATGGATAATTTGCAAATATACTAATGTAAACGAATATATTTTATATTTATGCTGTAATTTACAATATTACAACTAATTTCTTTTGTCTTCTCCCCACAATAATTTGCTTCGTAAAGTACGTAAAAAGGTGACCGAAGGAAACTCTACTAAATTAACGGTATGGTTGGCTAAGGCAATCTCAATCTCCGAATCGTTATCAATAGCAGCTGTTTCTGAATCTAATGATAATAAAAATTGAGTTTCTCTGCTGCTTACTTTCATTTTAATCTTACTGCGGTCGTTAATAATCAACGGACGAGTAGTTAAATTATGTGGTGCAATAGGTGTGATAATTAAACAATTACTATCGGGTGTTATAATAGGACCTCCACAACTTAAATTGTATCCCGTACTGCCCGTTGGTGTTGAAATAATAATGCCATCTGCCCAATAGGTTGCTAAATATTCGTTGTTTATGTATGTTTCAACGGTAATCATAGCAGTTGAGTTTTTTCGGGCTACCGTGATTTCATTCAAAGCAAAATTTACGTTGAATTTAGAGGTAGCTTCTTCTGGGCCATTTAATTGTAAAAGTGTTCTGCGCGATAAGGTGTATTGGTTAGAAAACAACAAAGGAATTAAAAACCCAATGGCCTCTTGCTGTACATTTGCCAAAAAACCTAACCTGCCAGCGTTTACTCCCACAATAGGAATGTTTTTACTTTTTACAAAGTTTGCAGCACGTAATAAGGTTCCGTCACCTCCAATACTGACAAAAAAAGTGGTGTCGTCATCAATGTCTGTATGCGAAGAAAAGGTTTCGTATTCGTAATGTAACACTTTGTTTTCTACCAAAAGATCATAAAATTCTTTTTCAAAAATAACCGTAGCACTATGCGATTTTAAAGCACGAACCAGTTTTTCTACAATGTCTTTGTAATTTGGCTTGTAAACCTGTGCGTAAATGGCAAACTTCATCATTAAATATTTAAAAATTTATCTAAATAAGCCGATCGATCCTTTAATTCGTTTAAATAAGAATCTTGGTTGTGTTCGGAAACTACTACATATCCAAAACGGCGAAACGTCTGAATTATTTCATTAATATTACCTGCAGATGCTTTTATAGTAATTTCTGCCACATCGTTATCCATTGATGATACAAAAACCCCTAAAAGTTTGCAGTTGTTAGATTCTACTATTTGCGAAATTTCGCTGATGCTGTAATCTAAATAATGCTTTTGAATAACGATATTTAAACCGGCATCCTTCATAAAAGGTGTTTTGTTTAAAAACGGTATTATATCTTCGTGAAAATAATAGCCTATGTATTTGTTGTTTTCATCTAAAACAGCCAGAATGTTACAATTAAACTGAGCGAACTTCTCTAAAACTTCAAACCAATCCGCATCTTTTCGAACAAAATAGGGCAGTAGCGAATACCTGTAATCACCTACCGTTTTTGTTTCAGACGGAATGATATCTTCGGCAGCTATCGATCCCATATAAACTCCTTCATCACTTACAGGAAAATGGCTATAGGTTTGGCTTTCTACTAAAGAAGTGATGTCTTTCAGCTTGGTTTCAAAGGTGAACGGCTGTGGTTTAGTTTTAATTTGGTGCTGTATCAATTTCATAACAAGTAAATTCATTGCAAAATAATTAAAATATTCGGTTTTATCGGCAATTAACTTCGTATTTTTGTGGGTAAATTAAATAAGGAATGACAAAATTATCCGTAAATATTAATAAAATTGCCACCTTACGTAATGCACGGGGCGGTAATGTACCCGATTTGTTAAAAGTTGCTGCCGATGTTCAGCGTTTTGGAGCGCAAGGTGTAACGATACATCCACGACCTGATGAGCGTCATATTCGGTATCAAGACGCACGCGATTTGGTTCCGGTTGTCTATACAGAATACAATATTGAAGGAAATCCGATGGATAACTTTATGGAATTGGTTTTTGAGTGTAAACCTACACAGGTAACTTTAGTGCCCGATGCAGTAGATGCCATTACATCAAACGCCGGATGGAATACGGTAAAACATCAATCTTACTTAAAAGAAATTATCAGCGAATTTAAAAAACAAGGTATTAGAACATCGATTTTTGTTGATCCGGTGCTAAGTATGATTGAAGGTGCTAAAGAAACAGGAACCGATCGTATCGAGTTATATACCGAAGCCTTTGCTCACCAATATGGTTTAGGAAACTATAAGTCGATCGATCCTTATGTAAAAGCTGCCGAATTAGCTAATGAATTAGGGTTAGGAATCAATGCCGGACACGATTTAAGTTTAGATAATATTGAGTTTTTTAAACAAAACATTCCTGGATTGTTAGAAGTTTCTATTGGTCATGCCTTGATTTCAGAAGCTATTTATTTAGGATTAGAAAATGTAGTAGGCTTGTATAATCAAAAATTACGATAATGAACGATATATTATATGCAAAGGTAGAAGGCACAGGTAAACCATTACTTATTTTACACGGTTATTTAGGTATGAGTGATAATTGGAAAACGTTGGGTGCCCAATATGCTGAAAATGGCTTTGCAGTACATATGTTAGATTTAAGAAATCACGGGCGCAGTTTTCATTCTGATGTTTTTAATTACAACGCTATGGCAGCTGATGTGTATGATTACTGTTTGGCTAATAATTTGACTGATATTTCGGTGATTGGTCACTCGATGGGAGGTAAGGTCGCCATGAAATTAGCAGCTTTGCATCCTACTTTAGTCGATAAATTATTAGTTGCAGATATTGCGCCGAAGGCTTATGAGCCGCATCATCAGGATATTATGGCAGCTTTAAATGCTGTTGACTTTAGTAGCAGTCCATCAAGAAACGAGGTACAACAAATAATAGAGCAATATGTAAATGAACCGGGAGTTGTTCAGTTTTTAATGAAAAATGTATATCGTATCACACCGCAGCAATTAGGTTTTAGATTTAATCTAGATGCTTTTAATAAAGATGAACATGCTATTGGCGAACCTTTAAAAGATACAGATGTTTTTAACGGAAAAACTTTGTTCGTTAAAGGTAGTTTATCTAATTATATTAATGATTCTGATATAGAATTGATAAAAAATCATTTCCCTTTGGTCGAAATAGTAACGGTTTCTAATGCGGGGCATTGGTTGCATGCTGATAATCCTAAGGAATTCTTTGAAAAATCAACGGTTTTTTTGAAATAGTATGCATGCATATTATTTTATTCTCTTTAATTTTAACAAAAAATTAATAATTTCGTAATTATTACTTAACGTTTCTAATCTTTTGCAAAATGTTTTATATTTGGAATACTAACATTTAACAAAAGCTTAGTTATGAAGAAAATTATATCTCTTTCTTTATTGTCGCTCTTTGCAACCAATACGTTTGCCGGTGGGTATCGTATCAGCATGCAAGGAAACCGTCAATTAGCAATGGGACATACAGGAGTAGGAATCATTGGTCAAAATGCAGAAAGTTTGTTTTTTAATCCCGCAAGTGGAACCTTTTTAAAAGACAAATGGAGCTTTTCGGCTGGGGCTGTTGCTTTGGTGTCTAACGTAAAATTTCAAAACTCTTTATACAACTGGTCGTACGCCACAGAAAATGTGGGAACGCCTTTTTATGTGTACGGTAATTATCAGTTTACGGACAAGCTTTCTGTAGGTTTAGCTGTTTACTCACCTTACGGAAGTGCTGTAGAATGGGATCAAGACTGGGTTGGCTCGCACTTAGTAAATAACATTGATTTAAAAGCGATATATTTTCAACCAACCGTTTCGTACAAAATCACCGATAATATCAGTGTAGGTGCTGGTTTAATTTATGTAAATGGCGGGGTAACTTTTAATAGAAACATTTCGCGTAGCATGGTCGATGAAAATGGAAATCGTTCAGATGTTACAGTGGATGCAAGTGGAGTTCATGCTTGGGGGTATAATTTAGGATTAACAGCTAAATTAGACGAACAAGTAACTTTTGGGGTTAATTATCGTTCTAGAATTGACATGAAAGCAAAAAATGGGGATGCTACCTTTAGTGATATGCCCGATTTTTTACAAAGTACGTACCAAGATGTAAAATTTAATGCAACCATGCCTTTGCCGGCAGAATTAACTTTTGGGTTTTCTTATCAAATCAATGATAAATGGTTAGCAGCTGTTGATTACAACCTTACCTTTTGGAAAGCGTATGATAATTTAGTTATTGAATTTGATAATCCAGCCATTGAAACTTCGGTAAATCCAAGAAACTATCAAAATAGTGGAACACTTAGAGGTGGTTTACAGTTTTCACCTTCAGAAAAATTTTCGGCTCGTATAGGTGGTTACTATGACGTATCGCCAGTGCAAGATGGTTATTTTGCCCCTGAAACTCCAAGAAACGATGCCGTTGCTGGTACTGCCGGTTTTACTTTTAAGGTAACACCAAAATTAGCAGTCGATTTTTCTGCTTCAGCTCTACATTTCAAAGAAACCAACAATTCTTACAACCATTATAAAGAAGACGGAAGTAATATTTCGTTCGGCGGAGACTATCGTTCATCGGCTTATTCTTTAGGTTTAGGTTTATCGTACAACTTTTAATTGCTTATTATGAAAAAATATCAATCAATACTTTTAGCAGCTTGTGCATTTAGCTTGGTTGCTTGTGAACCAGAATTTGAAAACGAAGTTTCTAATGAAATATACCATGGTGGTGAAGTTAATTTATCGCGATATGTTGCTTTAGGTAACTCGTTAACTTCTGGTTATATGGATGGAACTATGTTTCGTTCAGGTCAGCAATATTCATTCCCAAATTTATTAGCAAAGCAATTTGCCGTAGTAGGTGGAGGTGAATTTACGCAACCATCATTTAGCGATGATGTAAACAATTTAGGAGGTTTAACCTTAATGGGGCAACAAGCTGCAGCTACTCGTTTAATATTAAATATGACTACCAGTGGTCCTGAAAATTTACAAGGAACTCCTACTATAGAAATTAGTAATTTGCAAGCCAAAGCATATCATAATATGGGCGTTCCGGGTGCAAAATCGTTTCATCTATTAGCAGCAGGTTACGGAAATTTAGCAAATGTGCCCGTAGGTAAAGCAAATCCGTACTTTGTGCGTCATGCTACAACTCCAAATGCCACTATTTTAGCAGACGCAATGAGTTTAGAGCCTACTTTTTTTACCAATTGGATTGGATCTAACGATGTACTTGCTTATGCACTATCAGGAGGAACAGGAGTTAACCAAGCAGGGAACATCGATCCAACAACTTATGGGGGAAATGATATTACCGACCCTCAAGTATTCGCCGCTACGTATAATGCCATTATTAACACGTTAACAAGTCAAGGTGCTAAAGGAGTAGTGGCAACAGTACCGTATGTAACTTCTATACCGCATTTTACCACAGTGCCTTACAACCCTTTAACTACCGAAGCTTTAGGTGGGGAAGCAACAATTGATCAGTTAAATGCGCAATTATTAGGGGTTTTAAAACAGATTCTTAGTGCATTAGGCGAGAGTGATCGTATTAATTTGTTCTCTAAAACAGAAGGTAATTCTCTTTTAGTTAAAGATGAATCATTAACCGATTTATCCCAACAAATTACAGCAGTTGCTAGTCAAAACCCTCAATTAGCTCCATTAGCACCAATATTGGGTCAATTATATGGTCAAGCGCGCCACGCTACCAAAGACGATTTGTTTGTATTAAGTACTAGTTCGGTAATAGGTACAACATCTAATTCTCCTATTTTTGAAATGGTTCCGTCACCTTATAAAGAATTGCTTAGTAAAGTAGGGGTAACCTTTCCGTTAGAAGATCAATACGTTTTAATACCGTCGGAACAAAAAGAAATAAAAGAAGCAACTGATGCTTTTAACGATATCATTTGGGCGGCAGCACGATCAAAAAATTTAGCCATTGCCGATATGAATTTAATAATGCGTTATTTAACAAATGGCATTCGTTTAACCGATGGTCAATATTACACCGCCGATTATTTTAAAGGAACAGAAAATATGAACAAAGTATTGTTTTCTTTAGATGGTGTACACCCTAACCCACGCGGTTATGCTTTTGTAGCAAACGAAATTGTAAAAGTTATTAACGAACATTACAAAGCACATTTACCAATGTTGGTTCCAGGAAATTATCCCGGAGTAACCATCAAAGGATCTAATTAAAAAAAATATAAGCTATGAGAATTTTAATCAATTTATTAGTAACAGCCGTAATTGTTTTTTTATTGGCTAACTTCTTGCCGGGTATTAAGGTAGATGGTTTTGGATCATCTATTATAGTAGTAATTGTATTAGCGATCTTAAACTTTTTAGTAAAACCAATTCTTCAGATAATTTCCATTCCAATAACCATTTTAACATTAGGATTGTTTCTTTTTGTAATCAATGCCTTAATCATTATGTTGTGTGGAAACATTGTTGGAGGATTTCATGTAGACGGCTTCTTTCCTGCACTGTTGTTCAGTTTAGTACTGTCTATTGTTCAATCAATTGTAGGAGGGTTGATGGGTTTAGATTAAATTTTACTAATAATTAATATTCAATTATTTAAAAATTTGATTGGCTTGTAAAAATAATGTATTTTTGCAAGCCAATTTTAGTTAGAAAACAAAATTTACAATGAATATCACAAGAAATAATGTAGATGCTTTAAACGCAATTATCACGATTGACGTAGCGAAAGAAGATTTTGCAGACAAAGTAGAAAATGTTCTTAAAGATTATAGAAAGAACGCAAACGTACCAGGATTTAGAAAAGGACAAGTGCCTGCTTCATTGATCAAAAAACAATATGGTGAAGCTATCATGTTTGATGAAGTAAACAAATTATTACAAGATAGTTTAAGCAACTATTTAAATGAAGAAAAAATTGATATTTTAGGAAACCCACTTCCGGTAGCAAAAGATATCGATTGGAATGCAGAAAATTTAAGCTTTGATTTTGAATTAGGTTTAGCACCAGAATTCAATGTTGATTTAGATGCTGTAAAAAATACTACAAAATACCAAATTGTTGCTGATGAAGAAATGATCAATGAGCAAGTGGAATACATCCAAAAACAATATGGTAAATTAGTTTCTAAAGAAAAAGCAGAAGAAGGTGATGATATTCGCGTAAAAGTTTCTAATGTAGAAGAAGGAATCGAAAATGAAACTACTTTCAATATTTCTGATATTCGCACAAAAACCAATCAAAAGAAATTTATTGGTAAAAAAGTGAACGATGAGGTAACTATTTCAACAAAAGGTTTGTTTGAAGACGAGCATAAATTAATGGACGTTTTAAAAATAGATCACGATAAAGCACATGGTTTAGATGTAGAAGTTACTTTTACAATAGAAGAAGTTTCAACACAAGAAAAAGCAGAATTAAATCAAGAGTTTTTTGATAAATTATTCGGTGAAGGTAAAGTAACTTCAGAAGAAGAATTAAGAGCACGCATTAAAGAAGATGCAGAAAAACAATTCGCTCAACAAGCCGATCAAAAATTTATGAACGATACGGTAGAAGCTTTAGTTGAAAAAACTACGTTTGATCTTCCAAAAGAATTTTTGGTAAAATGGTTGCAAACAGTGGGCGAAACTACTTTAACACCAGAGCAAGCAGAAGAAGAATACACAAAATCTGAATCTGGCTTACGTTACCAATTAATTGAAGGTAAAATTATAGCTGATAACAATTTGCAAATAACATTTGATGAAATTAAAGACTATACGTCAGGTTTAATTAAAGATCAAATGGCGCAATTCGGTCAGTTAGAACCATCTGAAGACGATGTTACAAACATTGTTTCAAGAGTTTTATCAAACCAAGAAGAAGTAAAACGCATCTCTGAACAATTGATGAACGACAAAATGATGAAATTGTTCGCCGAAAAAGTAAATGCTGCTACAAAAGAAGTAAGTTACAAAGATTTCGTTAAAGAGGTTTACGGAGAATAATTTTTTGTAAAAAAATAAGTATATTTGAGCGTCGAACAACTAAGGTTTCGACGCTTATTTTTTATAACATTTAGCATAAAATATGGATTACGGAAAAGAATTTAGAAAATACGCTACAAAGCATCACAAAGTAAACAACCTATATTTTGATAAAATGGTTGGTAAATTAACGCCAACAGGTAGTATGACACCATACATTATTGAAGAACGCCCTATGAACATTGCCTCAATGGATGTTTTTTCTCGTTTAATGATGGATCGCATTATTTTTCTTGGATCAGGCGTAGATGATTACGTAGCTAACATTATTCAAGCGCAATTATTGTTCTTAGAAAGTGTTGACTCATCAAAAGATATTTCTATTTATATTAACTCTCCAGGCGGAAGCGTATATGCAGGTTTAGGTATTTATGACACCATGCAGTTTGTAAAGCCCGATGTTGCTACTATTTGTACAGGTATGGCAGCTTCTATGGGTGCTGTTTTACTGTGTGCTGGTGCAGACGGAAAGCGTTCTGCTTTACCTCACTCACGTGTAATGATTCACCAACCTTCAGGCGGTGCGCAAGGTGTAGCAACTGATATGGAGATCAACCTGAAAGAAATGTTGAAATTAAAAGAAGAATTGTATCAAATTATTTCTAAGCACTCTAAACAACCTTATGACAAAGTGTTTAAAGATTCTGAACGCGATTATTGGATGCGTGCCGATGAAGCAAAAGAATACGGAATGATTGATGAAGTTTTAATAAGAGAATAATAGAATGAAAGAAGGATATAACTGTTCTTTTTGCGGGCGACCAAAAGCCGAAACCAATATTTTAATTGCAGGTATTGATGCGCATATATGTGAACATTGTGTGCAACAAGCTAACGGCATTGTAAATGAAGAGCTAAAAGCGCAAAACGGATCAGGTTTGTCAGATGAGGTACTTTTAAGAAAGCCTCAAGAAATTAGAGCTTTTTTAGATGAGTACGTCATTGGACAAGAACAAACAAAAAAAGTACTTTCGGTAGCGGTATACAACCATTATAAACGTTTATTACAGCAAAGTGAGAAAGACGATGTTGAAATAGAAAAAAGTAACATTATCGTTGTTGGTCAAACAGGTACTGGTAAAACCTTAGTAGCAAAAACTATTGCCCGTATGTTAAATGTACCTTTGGCTATTGTTGATGCCAC
>JAHAYQ010000123.1 GCA_018384465.1 Myroides sp.
GTTGAAAAACCATCAGAATTCGTTTCTGACCTAGCAATTATCGGAATTTACTTCTTTAAATCAGCCGAAAATTTACGTGCCGAATTAGAATATCTTTTAGATAATAAAATTGAAAAAGGTGGTGAATATCAGTTAACCGATGCTTTAGAAAACATGAAGCAAAAAGGATTGCGTTTTGTTCCCGGAAAAGTTGATGAATGGATGGATTGCGGAAATAAAAATGTAACCGTTGATACCAATAACCGTATGCTGAACTTTTTACAAAACGATGGTGAAAACTTGGTAGCATCAACAGCTATTATTGAGAATTCTACCATTATTCCACCGTGTTACATTGGCGAAAACGTAGTTTTAAAAAACGCAACGGTTGGTCCGAATGTATCTTTAGGAAACAACACCAAAGTAGAAAACGCTACCATAAAAAACAGTTTGATACAAACTAACGCTACGGTAAAAAATGCCGATCTTGATAATGCCATGATAGGAAATCATGCCCAATTTAACGGTAAGTTTACCAACATAAGTATTGGCGATTACAGTGTGTTAGAATAATCATAAAAAAATCCGTTTTCGCGGATTTTTTTGTTTCTTTATACCTTTAATTATAAATAAATGAAACAATTACTCATCATATTTGCCGCCGGCTTTTTTATGGTATCTTGCAAATCTACCAAAAACAACACGGTTGCAACAGAAACTGCCACAGAAGAAACTGTAGACAGATCTTTAAATACATCTAAAACTGAAAATAAACAGGCAGTAGCTTTACTTGCCAACTCACATTATAGCTTGTTTAACGATTTCAACACACTTGAAATTAAAGCGGATATTGATTATATAGACAAAAACATGAATCAATCTCCCACTGCTGATATCCAAATTCAAAAAAATAAGCAAATTCTTATCACTGTACGGGCGCTTTTTGGTGTTACGGTTGCAAAAGTATATTTAACACCTGAGCGCGCTAGTTATTACGAAATTACTGGATCGCATTACGATGGGGATTACGCTTTTATTGAAAAATTTTTAGGCACAAAAGTTAATTACGAAAACGTAGAAAATTTACTATTAGGTAAAGCGTTTTACAATTTAGAATCGAATGATTATACGCAAACTAAAAATAACGAATTAGAGTTAAAGCTCAATCAATTTTTAATGCGATTGGTATTTGGAAACAAGAACGAAATTGCATCAACCGAAGTAACGCAAGATAAAAGCGCTGACAAACTATTAATTCAATATCCGTCTTATCAATTAAGCAACAATTTATTTCTGCCAAAGGAAATAAACATTCATGCCATGCAAAAAGATCAGATTCAAATAAAAATAGATTACCGTCGGGTTTCTGTCAATCCTTCGATAGATTTCAGATATAAAATCCCAAACAATTCCAAACCAATTAAAATTTAGTTATTTTTGAACAAAATTCAATCTAATGCGTCGCATTTTATCCATTATATTATTACTTACTGCATTTAGCAGCTTTGCTCAACAAGATTATCAAGCACAACAACGAAAGCTTGAAGAACGTAAGGCTCAGATTTTAAAAGAAATCAAAGAGTTTCAGACCTTATTGAATACCAATAAAAAGCAAGAGCGAAATATTTTAGCTGAACTAAATGAACAAAATAGGAAAATTAAACTTCAAACCGAACTTATTTCGAATTCACAAAAACAGGTTCGTACGTTAAAAAACGATATTTATGTAAACACTTTAGCAGCTAACAAATTGCGTAGAGAATTAGCTGTGTTAAAAGAAGATTATGCGAAAACTATCGTAAAATCATACAAATCTCGTTCGGAGCAAAATCGGATTATGTTTATTCTATCGAGCGAAAATTTTTTGCAGGCTTATAAACGCATGCAATATATTAAGCAATACGCCAAATATCGCAAATCACAAGGAGATGAAATCCGTGAAAAATTTGAAGAATTAGAGAAAATCACCGCACATTTAGAAGTTCAAAAACGCAAACAAGAACAAATTGCTAAAGAACAGGAAAACCAAAGACAAGAACTTCAAACCGAACGAGGTAAACAGAGTGAACTGATGAGTTTGGTTAAAAAAGACAGTAAAAAATACGCTGATCAAATCCGTAATAAACAACAAGAAACAAAGAAAATAGATCAGCAAATAAAAGCTATCATCAAAAAAATCATTGAGGAAGAAAACCGTAAGCGCCGAGAAGAAGAAGAACGTCGCAGACGCGAAGAAGAAGCTAAAAATGCTAAAGCAGGTAAAACAAATACTACCAAAACTTCGGTTACTAAAACAAGTACCGCTGGTAAATTTGACATGACGCCTGAAGAAAAAGCATTGGCAACCAGCTTTAGTAATAACCGAGGTAAATTACCTTGGCCTGTTGAAAAGGGTTATATTTCAGCACGCTACGGTACAGTAAAACATCCAGAATACGATATTCAATATGAAAATCACGGAATAGAAATTACTACCGAACGCGGTGCTACCGTACGAAGCGTATTTGAAGGTGAAGTTTCACAGGTTCAAATCATAGGTAATTCGCGCACAGTGTTTATCCGTCATGGAGAATACATTTCCGTTTACCAAAATTTAGCGTCAGTTAATGTTTCAAAAGGACAAAAAGTTTCCACTAAACAACAAATCGGAACAGTAGGAACAAATTTTGAAGGTGAAGCTGTACTTAAATTCCTTATAACTAAAAACAGTGATTACAACAACCCACAATCGTGGCTTAGCAGTAGATAATTATGGAAATAAGAAAGCCTTTTAACCTGCTTCATTGGATTGAAGAAAATAGAGGTTTATTAAAACCACCAGTTGGCAATAAGAATATTTATACCGAATCGGGCGATTTTATAGTAATGGTAGTAGGCGGTCCTAACGCTCGAAAAGATTACCATTACAATGAAACCGACGAGTTTTTTTACCAATTAGAAGGCTCCATACAAGTAGCCATCCAAACCGAAAAAGGTAAAGAAATCATTACGATTAACGCAGGCGACGTATACTTAATTCCTGCAAAAATACCGCATTCACCAATGCGTAGCGAAGGGTCTGTAGGTTTGGTTATCGAATCAAAACGTGCACAAACAAACAAACAAGATGGTTTGCTTTGGTATTGCGATCACTGCAATGAAAAATTACACGAAGTGTATTTTCCTTTAAAAAACATAGAAACCGATTTTTTATCGCATTTTAAAACATTTTACACATCAAAAGAATTAAGAACCTGTAAAAACTGTGGTGAAGTTATGGAGGCTGATGCCCGTTTTATTGGTTAATATCATTTTTTTTAATAATTTAGCTCAATTACAAAATAGTAAACATCGGCAAGTAATTTGCCCAAAAAATTATGAAAGACTTTTTAGTACAATTAGGATTACAAGAAACAAATAGCGGATCATCTACAGGTTCGCAATGGTTTGCTAACGGATCAACCATTCAATCATTTACACCGGTTGATGGATCTTTAATCGGATCAGTTCAAACAACATCAAAAGATGATTACGAAAAAGTAATGAATACAGCCGCCGAAGCTTTTAAAAAATGGCGTTTGGTACCGGCTCCTAAAAGAGGCGAAATTGTACGCCAAGTGGGTGAGGCATTACGTGAAAACAAAGAAATATTAGGTCAATTGGTTTCTTATGAGATGGGTAAAAGCCTACAAGAAGGCTTAGGTGAAGTTCAAGAAATGATTGACATTTGTGATTTTGCTGTAGGATTATCACGTCAATTGTACGGTTTAACAATGCATTCTGAAAGACCTATGCACCGCATGTACGAACAATACCATCCACTTGGAATTGTAGGAATTATTTCTGCATTTAACTTCCCAGTTGCTGTATGGTCATGGAATGCTGCATTAGCATGGGTTTGTGGTGACGTTTGTGTTTGGAAGCCAAGTTCTAAAACGCCGTTATGTGCTATTGCATGCCAAAACATTATCACTAAAGTATTCGAAAAAAACAACGTACCAGAAGGTGTTAGCTGTTTAGTAACTGGAAATGCTTCGGGCGATTTAATGAACAACGACAGTCGTCTTCCATTGGT
>JAHAYQ010000140.1 GCA_018384465.1 Myroides sp.
GTGTACCAGATATTTTTTTTAATGTTGTCTGCCTGGTTGTAACCGAATTGGCTACGAGAGATTTTCAGTTCCTCTTCCGACAGTCCGGTCAGGTGTTTGGGAATGTTATAGGGTGTCATAAAACTATATTTTAATTATATTAGATGTAATAAATAGCCCGTCAAAGACCCCAGAAGTATGATAACGACGGAGCTTATTTTTCGGAAGCCAAAGGTTAGAAAAAGGCTGATGATTGCAATTGATATCGTCTGCCAGTCGGTTATTACTTCTCTTACCATAATGATGCAGACCGAAATAATGAGTGCTACCGAAGCAATATTTACTGCATCTAAAAAGGAAGAGAAACGTGTTGATTTTCGTAAAAATTTCAAAATTGGATTCAATAATGCGACGAAAATAAAAGAAGGCAAAAAGACAGCAAATGTTGAGATAATTGCACCCCAAATTCCATTGATTTGATAACCAATAAATGTAACCGAAGACGTAACGGGGCCGGGCGTAAACTGCCCCACGGCAATGGCATCAATCAGTTCTTGGCGACTTAAAATACCTGTGGTCACGAGTTCAGAATCTAAAAATGCAAACAACACATAACCACTTCCGTACAAAACTGCTCCTATCTTTAGGAAAATCCAAAACAGTTTGAGGTTGGTAACAGAAATTGTGGTCATTAAGGGAATGGACAAGAACGGAATCGGGAAAAAACTGTTGAGTGTATGCTTCTCTTTAAGTGATTTATAAAGCATAAATAGTAAACCGAAACCAAACATTAATAAGATTTCATTTTGCACAAAAAATGAAAAAATTAAAACCAATAATCCAACAATAGCCAACTCTTTAGATTTTACAGATTGCTTGCCTAATGGATAGACTGCTGCCAAAATAATGGCAATAATTGCGGGTTTGATACCATAAACAAATGGTTCGACTTGAGGAAGTTGTCCATATATTTTGTACAAATAAGCAAAAATCCCCGTGATAAGTACGGCAGGAAGAATAAAAAGACTTCCGGCAACAAGCATTCCCTTCCAGCCGCCTTTTTCTTTACCAATATGTATGGCGAGTTCAGTACTGTTGGGACCAGGAATTAAATTTGTAGCTCCCATCAAATCAAGAAATTGCTGCTCGGATAACCAATTTCTTTTCACTACAACTTCCTCCCGCATCATAGCAGTATGACCAGCAGGACCACCAAATGCCGTAAATCCCAGTTTCAGAAAAAGTCGGGCAATTTCTTTGATGTTGTTATGTTCGCTCACTAATGAAATCTTTGCGTTAAAATTATTGGTTATTACGGTTCATAATCATTTAATTAATATATATTTTTCCAAAATATATAAGGTCGATAGGTTATATTATTGTAAAGTATTTTGGCTTATCAATATCAAAATTTTTCTTTAATCCCCACCAATCATTTTTGAGGTGACTCCTTTTTTTACTGGATAATTCAGCAATGACAATTCCCACAAAATGCAATAGAATAAAAATAGGAAACCAATAAACACTCCATTTATGGACAGCTTCAATATTTTCTTTCCATTGTGGAAAAAATCCTTGTCTGATACAAATACCCGTAACGGCAGAAATGAATACAAAAAGATAAAAATACACATAAGTAAAACCCTGTAACCGTTCTTTAAGCGGTTGATTGCACTGAAACGGATTTGGAAAACGAATGCCTTTTGCCAACATATAAATTATTCTTGCAAGGAATGAAAATATCATAATGTGTGCAAATACTTCGTGCCATTGCCACATAGGCTCAAGAATGCTTTTAGCAATTTCCATTGACTGTTCTTTGGCTAATAAATCTGTTTTACTTTCGATGATACCGATTATATGTTTTTTATTCATCCAGTTCATACGAAGAAAACCGGTGAGAAATAACACAGGCATTGCCAAAGCCATTATCCAATGCAGTGAACGATGAAAAATTGTGAATTTTTGTTGGGATTTCATCACTAAGAAAAATTAGTTAAAATACTGATGATAGTGCTGATAAGAATATTGCAGTTGCAAAACAAATCCATTTGCTTTTGTTGCATCTGTTTCATTCTCTAATGCCTTAACTATGTCAAGGTGTGGGTGCAGCCATTTGTGCAGTTCAACGTGGCTTTTCCCGTCCATTGTACAACTTTTTATGAGTTGGCTGTTTTGGTCTTTTAGTTGTTCGGCAAGCGTTTTATAATCCGTCTTTCCGTCCTGAATATAGGCATTAACCAATTCTTCACCTTTCAATACAAAGGGTTTCATTTCTTCGTTCACTAGCCATTTTTCGCCATTGTTGAGTTCAATAGCTTCTGAATTTTCATCGTGTTGATGTCCTGCGTGGTTTTCGGTTTCCTGATGTGTTGTTGATTTTTCAGTAGAATTATTACAACTCCACAACAACAAAATGCCCATTCCGAATACAATTACTTTTTTCATAATCTGATTATTTTTTTTCAATCATTTTTAAAATTCCCTCTAAAACTGCTGTGCCGTCTTTCATTAGGTGTATATCTTAAAGCTACACTTCGAAAACTCCATAATACGTATTAAGCTCCCTACGGTTTAACTCATCTATTTTATTTGTGTTGGCATTCGTTGAATATTATTTCGTTCAACGGGCATTACTTCACTTGTCTATTATTTAATTAGGTGTGTAGTGATTATTAGTTCATCTACCTCATGAATTCTATTTGTTTTTGTATTCGGTGAACCTAAAGGTTTCATGCCCTGCGGGCAAGACGACCCGAGGGCTCTGCCCGAACAGAGCGAAGCTAAAGCTTAGTTATTATATGCCGTTTTTTTCTTTAGTATGCTTGTCCTAATGATGATAGTATTTCCCACCAATCAGCTTTTCCTTCATTTTTTCCAAGCCTTACAATCACAAGATTTTTTTCAGGATGAACGTAAATATATTGTCCTAAAATTCCTTGAGCCATAAAATCTCCTGTTTGAGTAGGTAGCCACCATTGATATTGATAGTAACCTACACTCCCGTTTGTCGTATCAATTTTAGTAGATTGAGTTACCCAATCTTCAGAAACAATTTGTTTTCCGTTCCATTTTCCTTTGTTTAGGTAAAGTCTTCCGATTTTTGCATAATCTCTTGCTCTTGCATTTATGCAACAAAAAGTTTTTTCTAACCCTTCTTTTTTTCTGTCTAAACTCCAACTTGCATCAAACTCCATTTCTAAAGGCTTCCATATTTTTTCTTCAAGATAAGATGTGATAGTCTTTTCTTTTAAAGCTCTTTCTAAAACTAATCCCAAAAGTTGAGTGTTTCCACTTACATACTCAAACTGTTTTCCTGGTTCGGTTTTCAGTTTCATTTTGTTGATTGCTTTTCGCAAATTTGTACCGTAGTAAAAGGTTGCAGCATCACCAAAGGGATTTGTATAACTTTCATTGAAGTCAAGTCCAGAAGTCATTTGTAATAAGTGTTCAATAGTTACTTTATCAAAACCATTTTCTTTAAGTTCCGGAATGTAGTTTGTGATTGGTTCGTTTACAGATTGAATAAGTTTGTCGTCAATAGCACAACCAATTAAAATAGATGTAATTGATTTTGCCATTGAGAAAGATGGGACTATGGAGTTTTCATCGTGTTTCCCCCAATATTTTTCATATTGAATGGTATCGTTTTGAATAACCAAAAACGCTACAGTTTTATTGTCTTTCAAGTATTGTTCAAAAGGATAGCTTTTGTCTTTAAGATGAAGTTCTTTAGGTACTTTACCTTTTTCGGCAATAGGGAAGATGAATTTTGTTGTTCCATTCTCAATATTTCTCGCAGGAAATTTTTTGTGGTCGTTAATATCAGCAAAATTATAAACTACAAATCTTGTGACTTTGCAAGAGTTCAAAGTTGTTAATAATAGTAAGGTTATTACGATGAATTTTAATTGTTTAATTTTTTTCATTTGAGGACGTTCGTTTAAAATGGCATATAACGTCAGTCTGTGAAAAAAGTACACAAACTCCTTTCAAATATAGTTAATATTTCTTAAATTCATAAGGTATTAATAACGCAGCGTTTTATGCCTATAATTAATGGTTTAGACAGACATCAACTTACATTCTCTAGTTTAGAAGCTACTATTGCTACAGATAATGATGTCCGATTTATAGATGCTTTTATAGAAAAATTAGATCTTCAGCAACTAGGCGTTCGCTCTTTAACTTCCTCGGATAAAAAATGCAACCGATCACGAGCTTACTATTAACTATAAAGATTATAAAGACGGAAGTAAAACCAAGCAGCTTACCTTAAAAAACGAAGAATTTACAAGGCGATTTAGCTTACATATTTTACCCAAACGTTTTGTACGCATCCGACATTACGGAATAGTAAGTAGCAGTTGGAAACGGGGAAAGCTCCAACAATTACAAAAAGAGTTAAATGTTGTACGCCCAATAATTGAACCCGAAACGCAACATAAAAAATGCTATTGTTGTAAAGTTGGTAATCTATTCACCTTGCATGTTTTTGGGCAAAGAGGACCACCGAAAGCGTATCTTATCGGAAATACACTTGCTTCTGTGAATTAATTTTTACGGGTAAGGGAACTTGTGTTTGGTTGAATTGAAAAACAACAAAAAACGATTGAAACAGCACAACTTCAACCA
>JAHAYQ010000151.1 GCA_018384465.1 Myroides sp.
AGCAAGGCAGGTTAAACCCTGCAATGTTTCCCGGGTTTGAAGTACGTACCACACATAAATACGTAAAGCTAAAACCCGCTACCTTAGAAGAAGAAGACCAACTAGCGGCAGATACCACTTTTATTGCGTTAGACTACCCGTTAGACGTGGATTTACCAGAAACCTATTTTGAAGACCGCAGAGAATTAGAAGAAGGACAAATACCCGAATACTATTCCAGTTTAAAAGTTAACCAGAAAACAGCATACAGCGGAACTACAGAACTTATTGAAGAAATGTACGTGCCCGAAGAAGATCCTTATTTTGAAGATGCCGATGAGGATTATAAAGAGGGCACTGAACAAATAACCACTCGTGCACAGTTGCACGACGAATTGCTTTTTACCGCATACTTTTTTAAAGGGTTAGAGTATTTGCTTGCACCCGATTTAAATGCGGCAAAAGGTACAACCATAAACGATGACAAACCACAAAAACCGGTACTAACCAATGTTAACAACACCCTGGTTTTAGACGGCAACAACCAACAACGTTTTAAAGATGCCATTGTTAAACCTTTAGGTATTGGTAAAAAATGGTATCCAAGCGGTAATTTAAGATATACCGACACCTCATTACCAACAGGGGCACAAAATAGACCTTTACCGGGTGCACAAGTATTATTGCGCCAAGGGGTTACTATGCGCCAGGCAATTACCGACGCCAACGGAAACTTCAGCACCAGTAAATTACGTGGACATGCCCGTTTTGTAGTACAGTGGGAACGTGCCAAATACAACATTAAAAATAAAGGATTATGGCAGGCAGAAATGAGAGGTCCACGTCAAAGAAGTCCTTGGAACCATACCATACAAGCAACGCACGGCGAAGATATTTACCACGCCTTAATACATACGGCATGTTTAGACTATTACTATGGAAGTCGCTTTAATTTAACACAGCCTAGAAATAATATACGTATTGCCGCACGTCAGGCAACAAGTCCTGCGTCAAACCATGTGGCGGCACGCGGTATTTTCTATCAAATTGCAATTAACGAATGGGGCGAAAATCACGCTCGTATTTATGGAACAACTATACACGAATTGGCACATAGTGCACACCGCCAAGTAGATGCTGTTAGTTACGATTTACTTGTTGAAAATGGTATATTAAAAATCGCTGGACCAAATGGACACATTTCTTATTCAGAAAAAAGAGAAGCCCGCACTATGTTAGAAACCTGGCCAACTACTGTTGAGTATTTATTTGTACAAAGACGTTATGGTTTACGTGATGATCTTCGCAATGATACGCAGATTTTAGGCGCTAAATACCGACAATTACTGCAAAACATACAGGTGGGTATGGGTGATGGACTACAAGAATATTACACCTCTTGTGGATTTGATATGATAGATACACATAATCAAAGTAGTGTAAACTCTGCAAGACCCTCTGATAATGTTTCTGGTTACACACCAAAACAATTAGAAGAAAGTATAAAGAATATAGCATCTTGGGGACCTTGGAAAAATAGCATTAAAAGCAAATACAACAACCCAACAGAACAGTTTTTAGATGAATTATTTGCTAATTGGTAGAAATATGAAAAAGATGATATTATTTTGCTTGTTTTGTATTATTGGATGCACTTGTAATAACGAAGAATTGACCAAAAACTTGATAGACCCTATCAATAAAGAATACCTAAAAGCCAATTCTGAAACTGTTTTATTTAAAAACCAAAACGACACAGACATTTTAGTTCAATTTGAAAGCCCTTCTTTTGCCACAAGCAAGGAAGATGTTGGTCCGGAATCATGTGAATACAATACTTACGAATACGGTAAGAAAATATTTACAATGGGCGGCTATTCTGGACAAATATTAATCGATTACAATTCAAGCTTATCAATACAAATTAATGATAATATTGATTATAATACATTGGTATTAGAAAACCCTCAAGAAGAACATTTTGATAATTTATTAAATAACATTGAACTTTCTGGTTTTACATTTAACAATGTATTATTATTAGATAAAAAAATTTATGAAAACGGCTCTATCAATAAAATACTTTATTCCAAACCAAACGGTATAGAATTTATATTATTTGAAGATGGCACGTGGTATAAACGTGTAGAGTAAAAGCTTACAAAACTCTGCCAAAGTTTTAAACTTTGGCAGGGTTTAATAAAACAAATTAGAATCGTCGTTATACGGAGCAACCAATTGGAACAAATGGCGTGATAATATTAAAAACCAACACACCAATGCTACCTCTGGCAATGTAGATGAATTGTTTGCAAATTGGCAGTTTTAAAAATTAACGATGATGAAAAAAATATTTTCAATAGTATTCCTAATAGTATTTATCATTAGTTGTGGTTGTAATGAAACACTAACGGTATTTACATTAAACGAACAAGAAAAAACTATAGTACCCTATAAATTAAATGATACTGTACAATGGGTAGATAATAACAACGCTACACATAATGGTATTGTAAATGATGTTGTCGATCGTTACTCTGAAGATAAAACAGATTGTGATAAAGTAAAGTTTAATGATTTATTGCATTATATTCAATTTGATGATTTTAAATATTCGATTACAATTAGTAAAAGTAATATCATACGTTTAGGTATCCATGAATATACTAATGATCAATCAACAAAATACTTTACAGGGAATCCAAATGATTTCACAACAATAGAATTTAATAGCGAAACATACGAAAATGCTATATTATTAAAACAAAGTGTTTTAGACGATATGCCTTTTGGGCATTTGGTGTACAGCAAAACCAACGGTATAGAATTTATATTGTTTGAAGACGGTACTTGGTACAAACGTGTAGAGTAAAATTAAGAAAACAACTCTAACAGAGTTTGAAACTCTGTTAGAGTTTTAATTAGAATCATCGTTATACGGTGCAACAACTTGGAATAAACGGCGTGATAATATTAAAAACCAACACACCAATGCTACTTCTGGCAATGTAGATGAATT
>JAHAYQ010000179.1 GCA_018384465.1 Myroides sp.
AGCGTGTGGCTACTAATTGGTCTTACCATTTATTTCACATATTCACGCCATCACAGTAAATTGAATAATAAGAACAACTTGTAAAATCTTTTTATTATCAATATTAAAGAAATTAACACCTGTGTTATGAAAAATACAGGTGTTTATGCCTACACTCTTTCCCCATTTAAATTGGTCAATAATACATCGGTCATATAATCTAAAAACGGACGTGCCGTGTGAAATATTTCAACTACTTTTTGCTCAAAATTAGAATCTAAAACCTCTTTATCAGCCAACTGATGAGTTAATAAAAATTGTTTTTTACGTATCAGATGTATACGTTCGTGGTTTTTGTCAAATCCTTTCGGTGCCGTTTTTAACTCCTCCCCTTCTAATTTTCCAAACGCCTTTTTTATTTCTTGGGATTCAAGAATTTGCTGTAATTCGTTATCTAATTCAATTTCTTTTCTTATACGAAGTAAATCATCTTTTTCTGGTCCAAAAAAACCTATGCCAATAAACGAATTACCAGGTTCTATATGTAAATAATATCCACCTCTGTAATTGGGTTTCAAACGTCCGGCAAACATAGAAAAATGATTTTTATACGGTGTTTTATCAGCAGAAAAACGTATATCTCTATAAATGCGATATTTTTTTAAAGGCTCAACCTCATCTATCGTAGTTAGCTGTTCATAAATGCCTTGAAACACTGTGTGTACTTTGTCTTTTACAGTTTCAAACAAAACTTTATTTTCAGCAAACCATTCTCTGTTATTATTTTGACGCAACTGATTAAGAAAATCTAACACTTCTTTTTCCATTTTTTTTCTTTAAAGGTACTAAATTATTTATGCCACGGGTGTATCATCTATCCTCTTTTCCCTAGCTCTATCACCTCAAGGTTCTGCATTTTTCCGTTCGCAATTTCAAACCGTAGCATGGTACGCATTTGATGAAAACCATGGGTACCTGCTGCTCCGGGGTTCATTGTCAGGCATTGATACTGCTTATCGTACTGTACTTTTAATATATGTGAATGACCGCAAATAAAAACATCGGGTTTATAAAGCATAAAACCTTCTTTAATTCGTGTGGGATATTTACCAGGATATCCACCAATATGCGTGATCCATACTTTCATTCCTTCACATTCAAAAACCGCGTTTAATGGAAATTCTTTTCGAGCTTCGGCATCATCAATATTGCCATAAACAGCCCGTAACAGTTTAACTTTTTTAAGTGTATCGGTCACCTTTAAATCACCTATATCGCCTGCGTGCCAAACTTCATCTGCCTGCTCTGCATAATGCAAAATTCGATCATCAATATAACTGTGGGTATCAGACAATAACAAAATTTTCTTCATTACTTTTTTTGATTGGTTGTGTAAAATAAAATCATTTCTTCAATGGCGGCACTACAAACCACACAAAAATCTTTAGGATGGTTGGCTTTCATTCGGCAATTAAGGGTTGGTATGTATAAACCATTACCGGGCAAACCTTCAAAAGCTCCGATATTTACTTGTTTATGAATGCTGTGAGGTGTTGGAATTGGAGTTTCATCAACTACCAAAGTTTTCCATTTAGATGAAAAATCAACCAACGAGCTAATGTTTTTCTCCCACGGTTCTACTCCTAAGGTTGCTGCATTTTCAAACACATCGTTTTCATAAAAATACTCGTCTGCCAATCCTGCAAAACTATGCCCAAATTCGTGTACTACAACTGGCGCAAACTCTTTATTTTTAGTTGTTGTTAAACTGTATGAATTCAATATACCTCCGCCTCCATAAAAATCGGTATTTGCCAAAATAATTATATGTTGGTACGGAATATTTTCTAATTGATTATGTAGTAATTTAGTATGAAGTGTGGTTAAATATCTCTCTGAATAAAACGTATCAAAATTTGATTGTAACGCGGTATTCAGCCATTGCTTTTTTGATGGTATACTGATACCAGAATCAACCGATATTGTTTTTACCGCAACAATTTCAAAATAATCGGCATATTTTTTAAACAACTGATGTTCAAATAAATGCTCAACCGTTTTATGAGCATATTGCATAAACAGATCCATTTCGTCTGCTGTATATCCTTCAGCTACCAAAGCAATTTTAATAGGATGCTTAATTTTTGATTGATGAATGATTTCGTAATCGTTTTTAACATCAAAAACTTTTCTTATCAGTATATCCTTTGGATCAATTTCGTGTTTTAAAACAATCTGTTCGTGCTGTTGGTCATTATAAAACGATATTTGTACTACTACTTTTTGCTTTGGAAAGGGTATCAAAAAAGAATTTTCAAAACTTTTGTCAATGGTTTTTGCCTCTTCTAAAGTCAACCATTCCTGAAACAAACTCCCAAAAGGCAAAATATAAATCAATTCATTGGTTTGCTGATCATAAACTTTAACCTGACCATAACCTTGTATAGGTGTTACCGATAAATTTTCAACCCTACCATGCCATTTATCTAAAGCAATTATTTCACTTAAAAACGCATGTTGTTCAGAACTATTTCCGGCAAAAATATAATCCAACCTTAAGGTTTTATCTTCAAAATAGTTATCAAACTGCTGTGCATGGCCACTTAAAGCACACAACAACAGTATAAAAAGGTAAATAGTACGCATTGGTATAGACTTTTTACAAAAATATTAGTTTTTTGTTAATATGTGCAATCCATCAAATTAAAGTATATTTGTATCTTTAAAATGATGATCGTTGAGATACTTTATAGAGTTTGCATATAACGGCACCAATTATCACGGTTGGCAATTACAGCCTAAATCGGTTACTATACAAGAAGTGCTTACCAAAGCAATGAACACCCTTTTTAAAGATGATTTTGATTTGGTAGGTGCTGGTAGGACAGATGCTGGTGTACACGCCAAACAGATGTTTGCCCATTTTGATACCGAGGTAGTTTTTGACAAAGACCTTATGGTGAAAAAATTAAATTCGTTCTTACCCGAAGATGTAACTGTTTTTAAATTTATTGATGTGGCAGCTGATGCCCATGCACGTTTTGACGCGGTGGCTCGATCGTACGAATACCGTTTGCATACCTTTAAAGATAGTTTTTCAAAACAATTAAGCTACCATCATTTTAAACCATTAAATGTAGAAAAAATGAACGAAGCAGCTCAAATTTTGTTACAATACGAAGATTTTGAATGCTTTAGCAAAACAAATACAGATGTTTTTACGTTTAATTGCACAATTACCAAAGCATTTTGGGAACAAAACGGTTCGCAATTAGTTTTTCATATTACAGCTAATCGCTTTTTGCGCAATATGGTTCGCGCTATAGTGGGCACGTTGATTAACGTAGGATTAGAAAAAATCGCTATCAGCGATATGCATCAAATTATTGAAAGTAAAAGTCGTGGGCAAGCTGGATTTTCGGTACCAGCACACGGATTGTATTTAACAAAGGTAGTTTACCCATATATAAATGAAACAGACTAAAACTTCTACATTAAAAAAAGTAATGCAGTTTGCACAACCATATAAAGATAAAATCTTTTGGGTGGTGCTTGCCGTTATAACGCTTGCTATTTTTGGAGCGTTACGACCTTATATGGTTAAAAATGTGGTTGATGTTTACATAGAAACTAAAGATTTAGAAGGCCTTAATATCTATGTTGCCCTAATGGCATTGGTGTTGATTTTAGAAGTATCCTCACAGTTTTTCTTTACATATATTGCCAGTTGGTTGGGTCAAAATATTATTAAAGACATTCGTACCCATTTGTTTGATAAAATGTTGAAATTTAGGTTGAGCTACTTTGATAATGAACCTGTAGGAAAATTAATTACCCGCAACGTATCCGATATAGAAAGTATTGCTAGCATTTTTAGTCAAGGTTTGTTTATGATTGTAGGCGATATCCTTAAAATGCTTGTTGTATTAGGAATTATGTTGTGGATGAACTGGAAACTTACCCTTATTGTATTAATTGCAATGCCTGTACTTTTATATGCCACACGCGTTTTTCAAAAACACATGAAAGTAGCTTTTGAAGAAGTTCGATTACAAGTTGCCAATTTAAACACCTTTGTACAAGAACGCTTAACAGGTATGAAAATCGTTCAGTTGTTTAACCGGGAAGATATAGAGTACGATAATTTTAAAACCATCAACCAAAAACACAACGATGCTTGGCAAAAAAATATTTTATATAACTCGATCTTCTTCCCTATTGCCGATATTGTTTCATCGGTTACTTTAGGATGTGTTATTATTTACGGAGGATTTACTATTGTTCAAGGAGATAATATAACCACAACGGGAGATCTTTTTGGTTATACCATGATGATTTCGATGTTGTTTAATCCATTGCGACAAATTGCCGATAAATTTAATGTGATGCAAATGGGAATTGTAGCTGCCGACCGCGTTTTTGAAATTTTAGATCGAGACGATTTAATACAAGAACAAGGTAAATTAACAGCACCCGATTTTAAAGGAGCTATACAATTTAATAATGTTGAATTTGCTTACGGTAATGGAAAAAAGGTAATTCACGGGATTAATTTAGAAATCAAAGCCGGACAAACAGTAGCTTTTGTAGGTGCATCTGGAGCAGGAAAATCAACAATTGCCAATTTATTAAGCAGATTTTACGACATTCAATCGGGCACTATTTTGATTGATGGTATGGATATCAATGATTTTTCACTCGGTAGCCTACGCGATCAAATTGCAGTTGTTTTACAAGATGTTTTCTTATTCTCTGATTCTATTCTAAACAATATTATTTTAGATAACCAACACATTACCAAAGAAGAAGTAATTACAGCCGCAAAAGAAATTGGCATCAATAATTTCATCGAAAAACTACCAGGCGGATACGATTATAATGTAAAAGAACGCGGAGTAATGTTGTCATCAGGTCAACGACAACTTATTGCTTTTTTACGAGCATATATGAATAACCCAAGTATTTTAATTTTAGACGAAGCTACATCTTCCATCGATACCTATTCGGAAGAATTGTTACAAAAAGCAGTTGAAATCCTTTCTAAAGATCGTACATCCATCATCATTGCACACCGCTTAGCAACCATTGTAAATGCAGATTTAATTGTGGTAATGGATCAAGGTCATATTGTTGAAACAGGTACGCATGCACAGTTACTGGCAAAAGAAAATGGTGCATATAAAAATTTGTACGAATCGCAATATGTTAGTTCAGTATCAAATTA
>JAHAYQ010000190.1 GCA_018384465.1 Myroides sp.
GCTGCTCAAGAAGCTGCAAAAGCAGAAAAAGGTGCTGCAAAAGGAAAGAAAAAATAATTTCAATCTTTTTTTATATTATAATGCCTCGATTTTTTCGGGGCATTTTTTTTAATGTTAGTTTTAATGATCAGTGTTATAAATCCAAGAGAAGAATCGAACTCGGGTTTATATTTCTTTTGGGCAAATCCCTGCGGGTCGGGCTTTCCGCCGTCGCTTTATGCCTTTCCAAAGCATAAGAGCTCCAACAAGGCTGCAATCCCTTTTGCGTTAAAAATTGTTTTTCAATCAAAATTCAAAATAAAATCTTACATTAGTTTTTATAAAGGCAATTTGATGTTTTTTTAAATTCTATAATTATGAAAATATATGTAGCTCTTTTTTGTTTAACTAGTTTGTTTGGTTACAGTCAAACAAATACGGTGGTGCAGTATACAATTCCACAGGAACAAGTAATAGTTTTAGAAAATAGTACATTATTAGCGGAGTTTGTTTTGTATGGTATGGTAGATCAAAGTAATAATGATGAAGCAATAGTATTTAAAGAAAAATACAACGTATCGTTTAAGTTTAACGGTTGTGTGGTATTGCCTACAGATTTAAAGCATGCTGAAGCTAACAATCAAAAAGTTGCTAAAATACTTAATGAAAAATATGGTGCCGTATGGCAAAACGAACTGCCTTTTTCTGTACCTGGCATACAAAAAATAGAAGAAAAATATAAAAACAAACCGACTTAGATATGAAAACTAGGTCGGTTTGTTATTTGCATATTTTGTATATAACTACGTAATCTCTGAAACTCTCACGGTATTTACCATTCCTTTTTCTTTTAACGGCATTGATGCTAAGTTAATGGTGTAGTCGCCAACTTGCACGTAATTATGGTCTTTTGCAATTTCGTTGATGTCTTCAATGGTAACATCGGTGCTTTCGTATTTATCGTACCAAAACGCGGTAACACCCCAAAGTAAACTTAACTGTGTAAGCATGTGCTTGTTTGATGTAAACGCTAAAATATGTGCGTTTGGTCGCCATGCCGAAATTTGAAACGCCGTATAACCAGAGTTTGTTAAGGTGTTAATCACTTTAGCTTCGATATCATTTGCCATAGTGGCAGCGTGGTAACAAACAGACTTGGTAATAAAACGCTTTGTTTTAATCTTAGGATCGTTAACAGGTAGTTTAATTAGTTCAGAATCTTCTACACTGTTAATTATCTGCGTCATTTTTTCAATTACCTGTACAGGATAGTTGCCTACCGACGTTTCGCCTGATAACATAACAGCATCTGCCCCGTCCATTACCGAGTTAGCTACGTCGTTTACTTCTGCACGGGTAGGCGTAAGGCTGGTAATCATTGTTTCCATCATTTGGGTTGCAATTATTACCGGAATTCGGGCGTATTTTGCTTTATGTACCAATTGTTTTTGAATTAAAGGTACTTCTTGTGCAGGAATTTCAACACCTAAATCGCCACGAGCAACCATGATACCGTCGCAATGTGATACAATCTGATTGATGTTTGCTACAGCTTCTGGTTTTTCAATTTTAGCAATAATCGGAATTTTATGATCAGAATGTTGTTCGATTAACGAACGCAAATCTTCCAAATCGTCCGGAGTTCGTACAAATGATAACGCAATCCAATCTACTTGTAATTTAGTAGCAAAAATAGCGTCTTTAATGTCTTTTTCTGTTAAGGCAGGTAACGATACTTTTGTATTGGGCAGGTTAACACCTTTTTTAGATTTTAAAGGTCCACCTTGTACAACTACCGCTTTCACTTCGTGCTCGCGATCGGTTTCTAAAACATTAAAAATTAGTTTACCATCGTCTAATAAAATGGTTTCTCCAGGATTTACATCTTTAGGAAAGCTTTTATAGGTCATATATACCCTTTCGCTGGTGCCTAAAAATTCTTCTTTGGTAGAAAAAGTAATGACATCACCTTTTTTAAGAACCACTTCGTTTTTCATTACGCCTACACGTAACTTAGGTCCTTGTAAATCTGCTAATATCGATGTGTTGTATTTGTATTCTTCGTTTAATTCGCGAATGATTTGTACCTTGTCTTCAATGTCAAAGTAATCAGCATGCGAAAAGTTTATCCTAAAAACATTTACACCGCTTTCTATCATTTGTTTAATGATTTCTTTGGTGCTGCAAGCCGGACCTAAGGTAGCGACTATTTTTGTTTTTTTTCTTGGTAACATATTAAAATATTAAGTTTTTTTGTGATTTGATATTTAGTGAATCTATAGCTACTTCAAACTGAGTAGAGATATTGGGTATGTTTTGAATTCTTTCTAATAAGCTTTCTGTGTCAAATAAAAAGTCGGTATTTTCTATCAATAAAAAATAATCAATCGTTCTCCATTCCGGTATCAAATAGTTGGTGGTGCCCAAAGCTTCTTCATTTTTTTCAAAAAGCGCCAACGTTCCATGATTAATGTTTTCAGTATAACATGATTTGTTTTCAAACAAACGCCATACTAAATAGTTCTTTTCGTCCTCGTATTTAAAACTTCTAAAGTAGGAGGTGCCTTTGTCTTCAACCGAAATTTCTGGGATTACCTTACAAAATTTAATGTTTAAATGCCTGTTTAAATGATACGCAATTTTATAATCAGGCATATTTGATTTAATGGCAATGAGAATGATATCGTCTTTGTCATCATCAGAAAGTTCCAATTTGTAAAGAATCTCGTTAGTATTTTTCTTAGGTGGATTCATTTAAACAAAAATACGATTTTTATACCTATTTACTAGTGGAAATCAAATATTTAATCATTTTTTAATGTGTTTGTATTTCGTTTTGTAAAGCAAAATAAGCACGCTGAGCAGCTTTTTCTTCTGCTTTTTTCTTGCTTGTAGCTCGTGCACGCGCAATTATTTGATCGTTGAAATACAACTTTATGTAAAAATGTTTAATGGCATCTTTGCCGTTATCTTCGCAATTTTCAAAGTGAAAACTGTGTTTGTTTTTTTGACAAAACTCAATAAAAAGACTTTTATAACTCGATATTTTGTTTTCAAGGTATTCTAAATCTTTAAAATCGATCAAAATATTTTTATAAATGAATTGTTCGCATATCGTAAAGCCAGCATCTACATAAATGGCACCGACTAAAGCTTCTAATAGATTACCATTTATATTATCTCCAAAATGTTTTACATTGGCTTTAGAGCGTATGTGTTCTATGAGTTGTAGTTTTCTTCCGACACTGTTAAGGTGGGATCGACTCACAATTTTAGACCGCATTTGTGTTAAGTAACCTTCGTCACCTTTAGGAGCATTTAGGTATAAGTAAGCGGCAATTACAGAGCCTAATAAAGCATCGCCTAAAAATTCTAAACGTTCGTAATTAATAGGTTCTCCGTCAACAGAAGTTTCGTTCAGGGATCTGTGTGTAAAGGCAGTTTCAAATAAAGAAAGGTTGTTTGGAGCATAACCGATGGTTTTAGATATGGCAGAATAAAAAATCCCACTACTATTAATAGGGGATTTTTTATGTAATATGTTCCATAGCCATTTCATAACTGACTATTTTTCTAATTTCTTAACTAAAACACAGGCGTTGTGGCCGCCAAAACCAAAAGTGTTACTCATTAAAACCTTAACATCACGCTTTTGAGCTTTGTTAAAAGTGAAGTTCAATTTCGGGTCGATATTTTCATCATCAGTAAAATGATTGATGGTAGGTGGAACAATTCCGTGCTCTAAAGCTAAAATACATGAAATAGCTTCAATAGCTCCGGTTGCACCTAATAAATGACCAGTCATTGATTTGGTAGAATTTAAATTCATGGTATATGCGTGCTCACCAAAAACTTCTAAAATAGCTTTAGATTCGGCAATGTCACCAAGGGGCGTTGATGTTCCGTGCATGTTTACACCATCTACATCCGTAGGTTGTAAACCAGCATCGCGCAAACAGTTCAACATCACGTTTTTAGCACCTAAACCTTCTGGGTGTGGAGCTGTGATATGATGTGCATCTGCTGACATACCGCCACCGCCAATTTCACAATAAATTTTTGCACCTCGGGCCACAGCATGTTCGTATTCTTCTAATACTAAAGCACCTGAACCCTCTCCTAAAACAAAACCATCACGATCTTTGTCTGTTGGACGTGACGCCGTTTTTGGATCATCGTTTCTGGTAGACAAAGCATGCATAGCGTTAAAACCACCAATTCCCGCAATCGTTACCGCAGCTTCAGATCCACCTGTTACAATCACATCGGCATGACCAAGTCTGATGTAGTTAAAGGCATCGATAATTGCATTAGTAGATGATGCACAAGCAGAAACTGTTGTGAAATTGGGTCCGCGAAGACCATATTTCATAGAAATTAATCCGCCTGCTATATCAGCAATCATCTTAGGAATAAAAAACGGATTAAACTTTGGTGTTCCGTTTCCTTGGTTAAAATTGGTAACTTCGTCTTGGAAAGTTTGTAAACCACCTATTCCTGATCCCCAAATAACACCTGCACGGTCTAAATTTATTTTTTCTAAATCAAATTTAGCATCTTCCATTGCTTCGGTAGCGGTAACCATTGCATATTGGGTGTAACGATCCATTTTGCGCGCTTCCTTCCTATCGATAAAATCTTCTACATTAAAACCTTTAACCTCACAAGCAAATTGTGTTTTAAAGTTAGAAGCGTCAAAATAAGTAATTGGCGCAGCACCGCTTACCCCGTTAATAAGACCGTTCCAAAATTCGGAAACGTTATTTCCAATAGGAGTTAGGGCACCTAAACCAGTAACAACAACTCGCTTCAAATTCATATAAATATCTTTTAATTAAAATAATAAAAACCCAAGTTTCAAACGATAGGAAACATTGGGTTGCTATATTTTATAGATTTAAAATCTTATAATCTTAACTTATAAAAGGGAAATAATAACACCTGCGTAACAATGACGTTACGCAGGCTTAAAGTTATTATTTTTTAGCCTCTTCGATGTAAGAGATAGCTTGACCAACAGTAGCAATGTTTTCAGCTTGATCGTCTGGAATTTGAATGTCAAATTCTTTCTCAAACTCCATAATAAGCTCAACAGTGTCTAATGAATCAGCTCCTAAATCATTTGTGAAGCTTGCTTCTGTTACAACTTCGTTCTCGTCAACTCCTAATTTGTCAACGATAATTGCTTTTACTCTTGATGCAATGTCTGACATAATCTTTTCTTTTTTTTAAGTTTAATTATTGTGGCAAAATTATAAAACTTTCGCTTATAACCACACATTTAATTGTTTTTGTAACTGCGAAGTTAAAAAAATAATCTTTAATTGGATATTTTTTTCGACTTTTGTGCTGATTAAATTAATAATTTAAATCCAAACTTCAAATAAATAATCGTGTAATTGTATGAAAAACATTGTTTTAATGGCCTCGGGGTCTGGTAGTAACGCAGAAAATATCATTACTTATTTTAAAGATAAGGAATATAACTACCAATTTTATATAATTACCAATAAAAAGGAGGCTTTTGTTTTGGAACGAGCAAAAAAATTAAATGTTTCGGCAGAAGTTATTACCAAAAAACAAAATGATGAAGGCATATTATATGAAAGGATAAAAGAGATAAATCCTGATTTAATTGTTTTGGCAGGATACCTTTTGCTTTTTCCTGCTGAAATTATACAACATTTTCCTAATAAGATTATTAATATACATCCGGCATTGCTACCTAAATTTGGCGGAAAGGGGATGTATGGTAATTTTGTGCACGAAGCGGTGGTGACGAATAAAGAAATTGAAACTGGTATAACTATACATTATGTAAGTGATAAATATGACGAAGGAGCTACCATTTTTCAGGTAAAAACAACTGTAAGTAAAACCGATACAGCTGAAGAAGTTGCTCAAAAAGTTCATCAGTTAGAATATGAACATTTTCCTAAAGTGATTGAACAAATTTTACAAGATAAGTAATGACATCAGCAGAAATTATTTTATATACTGATGGATCATCACGCGGAAACCCAGGTCCGGGAGGATATGGTTTAATTTTACACTTGAATAATACAAACCATTATAAAGAACTTTCGCAAGGTTATAGAAAAACTACTAACAATCGGATGGAATTATTGGCGGTGATTGTTGGATTAGAAGCATTGACGAAAGATCATTTAAAGGTGCTTGTTGTGTCCGACTCTAAATATGTGGTAGATGCAGTGATGAAAGGTTGGGTGTTTGGCTGGGAAAAGAAAAATTTTGTTGGAAAAAAGAATCCAGATCTTTGGATACGCTTTTTAAAAGCCTACAGAAAACATCAAGTGCAATTTCAATGGGTAAAAGGTCATAATAACCATCCAATGAATGAACGTTGTGATTTTTTAGCGGTAGAGGCTTCAAAGAAAAACCGGCTTTTAATTGACGAGTGGTACGAAGAAAACGAGGGATAGCTTTTTTAAAATAACTACTATGCAAATGTTTTTTTTTCAAACTTTTTTAACTTGTAAAAGTTGCGCTTTCGTATTATCTTTGCCTCTTCATTTATAAACAACTATATGAGCAAGTTATTGATTATAGGAACAGTTGCTTTTGATGCGATTGAAACCCCTTTTGGCAAAACCGACAAAATTTTGGGTGGTGCTGCTACGTATATTGGGCTATCAGCGGCGCATTTTAATGTAAATTCGGCAATTGTTTCTGTGGTTGGAAACGATTTTCCACAAGAATATTTAGATTTGTTAGCAAACAAAAACATCGATATTTCGGGTTTGGAAATAGTGAAAGACGGCAAAACATTTTTTTGGAGTGGTTTGTACCACAACGATTTAAACTCGCGTGATACTTTAGATACCCAATTAAACGTATTAGCAGATTTTAATCCGGTAGTGCCTCAAAATTATAAAGATGCCGATGTGGTTATGTTAGGCAACCTACATCCAAACATTCAAATTAGTGTGTTAGATCAATTAACTGCAAAGCCTAAATTAGTGGTTTTAGACACCATGAATTTCTGGATGGATTGTGCATTGGATGAACTTAAACAGGTGTTAAAACGCGTAGATGTTATTACAATCAACGACGAAGAAGCACGTCAACTTTCAGGTGAATATTCTTTAGTAAAAGCAGCTGAAGTAATTCAAGAAATGGGACCAAAATTTGTAGTGATTAAAAAAGGAGAACACGGAGCGTTATTGTTTAATAACGAGCAAGTGTTTTTTGCACCGGCATTACCTTTAAAAGAAGTGTTTGATCCAACGGGTGCTGGCGATACGTTTGCCGGTGGTTTTTCGGGTTATTTGGCACAGCAAGGCGATGTGTCTTTCCATCATATGAAAAATGCTATTATTCACGGATCAAATCTAGCTTCGTTCTGCGTTGAAAAGTTTGGAACAGAACGCATGAAAAACTTAGATAAAGAAGAAGTAAACGCGCGTTTACAACAATTTAAAATGCTAACACAGTTTGATATTGAACTGACATAAATAAAAGATGAAAGCCCAAATTACGGGCTTTTTTTGGTTTAACAACACACACATAAACAAATGAGCGACGCTATTAAACACGAATGCGGTATAGCACTTTTAAGATTAAAAAAACCTTTATCTTTTTATAAAGAAAAATATGGATCGTGCTTTTATGCGATTCAAAAAATGTATCTTTTATTAGAAAAACAACACAACCGCGGGCAAGATGGTGCAGGCTTGGCAAGTATCAAATTAGATATGGAGCCTGGCGAGCGATACATCAGTAGAGTGAGATCTAACAAACCATCGCCTATTCAGGATATTTTTACACAAATTAATGGAAGAATAAATGAGGAGTTAGAATTGCGACCTGAATTGCTAAACGATAGCGAAGCGCAAAAAAAAGAACTTCCTTATTTAGGCGAAGTGTATTTAGGACATGTTCGATACGGTACTTTTGGCAAAAATAATATCGAAAGCGTACACCCGTTTTTACGTCAGAATAACTGGATGCACCGAAATTTAATTGTTGCCGGAAATTTTAACCTTACCAATGTTAAAGTATTGTTTGATGATTTGGTTCGTTTGGGGCAACATCCAAAAGAAATGGCTGATACTGTTACAGTAATGGAAAAAATTGGTCATTTTTTAGACGATGAAATAGAAAATTTATATTTTGAATTACGCGATAAAGAAGGTTTGTCTAAAAAAGATGCCTCGCCAGTAATCGCCGAAAGGTTAGATATTGGTAGAATTCTGCGCAGAGCTTCTAAAAACTGGGATGGTGGTTTTGCTATGGCTGGTATGTTAGGGCATGGCGACGCGTTTGTTTTTAGAGACCCTGCTGGTATTCGTCCTGCCTTTTATTACGAAGATGATGAAATTGTAGTAGTCGCTTCAGAGCGTCCAGTGATTCAAACTGCTTTAAATGTACCTTTTGAAAATATTAAAGAGTTAGATCCAGGTAAAGCAATCATCATTAAAAAAGACGGTTCGGTATCTTTTGAACAAATCTTAGAACCTTTAGAGCGCAAAGCTTGTTCGTTTGAACGAATTTACTTTTCAAGAGGTAACGATGCATCGATCTATCAAGAGCGCAAATTGTTGGGAAGAACAATGATGCCAATGATTTTAGATGAATTAAATCACGACTTAAAAAATACAGTTTTCTCATACATCCCAAATACCGCTGAAGTTTCCTATTTTGGAATGGTAGAAGGTGCACAAGACATATTGAATCAACAAAAGCAAGAGCAAATCCTCGCTGAAAAAGAGCAATTAACTCCTGAAAGATTGCATGAAATATTGTCGAGAACCATTCGTTCTGAAAAAATTACAATAAAAGATGCCAAGTTGCGTACCTTTATTACCGATGATAGCAGCCGTGATGATATGGTTGAACATGTGTACGATGTAACTTATGGAGTAGTAAAGCCTACCGATACTTTAGTAGTGATTGATGATAGCATTGTACGTGGAACTACTTTAAAAAAGTCGATTGTTAAAATGTTAGATCGATTAAATCCTAAAAAAATCATTGTAGTTTCATCGGCTCCGCAAATTCGTTACCCAGATTGTTATGGTATTGATATGGCAAAAATGGAAACCTTAATTGCTTTCAACGCAACCTTAGAATTGTTGAGAGATCACAATATGTATCATATAATTGATGAGGTGTATGCTAAATGTAAGGCGCAAGAACATCTTCCTGATGAAGAGGTGATCAATCATGTAAAAGAAATGTATGCGCCGTTTACAGATGAGCAGATTTCTGATAAAATTTCAGAAATGTTACATCCCGAAACCGTGAAAGCTGATTTAAAAATCATGTTTCAAACGGTAGAAAATCTGCATGTTTCTTGTCCTGATAACTTGGGTGATTGGTATTTTACCGGAAATTATCCAACAGCAGGCGGAAATAGAGTAGTGAATCGTGCTTTTATGAATTTTTACGAAGGAAAAGACGCAAGAGCTTACTAAATAATACCATTTTATTACAAAAAGGCATCGAGATTTCTCGGTGCTTTTTTTGTTTACCGACAAAATAATATAGTTTACCCCATTTAAAAGTGTACCAACGCTATTTTTTGATTTTGGCACAACAATTGAAAATAGCTAAGTGAACAACATTTAAAAATTGATTATTATGAAAAATGTATTAACAATAGCAATGATGGCTTTTACAGTAGGAGCCTTTGCTCAACAAAAAGAACAAGAAGTAAAAACAGTACAACCTATAAAGAAAGAGTTTCATAAGAAACATCAATTCAAAGAAGGTAAACGAAAAAGAACCGATTTTGCTTTTACTCAATTAGAATTATCTGATACACAAAAAGTAGAAATAAAAGAAATTAAAACCAAGCAACGTTCAGAAAAGATGCAATTACATAAAAAACATCAAGCAGAAGTTCAAAGTGTTTTAACTGCAGATCAGCTTCAAAA
>JAHAYQ010000205.1 GCA_018384465.1 Myroides sp.
CCTATTTCAATAATTTTTTCCATTACTTTGGTCGATACCGTGTGGTTCGATACCTCATAAGCGGTTTGTACCATCGATAACACATAACCTTTTATTCCGTAGCCATATAAAGGTAAATTGCTGATTTGGGTTTTAAATAAAGCTTGTGCTAAACTTTGTTTTGATAAATAATCACTCATTAAAGCACAAAATTTTTCTTCGGCTTCATCAAAATAAGGTTCGTTGATAAAAAGGGTATCGTCGGCATCAAAAGCAATTACTTTAAACGTAGAAGTCATAGTCAAATTTTTTACAAAGATACAAATTGAAACGCACTCTTTTAAGTGGGTTTTAATGTTAAAAGACACATTAATATGCTGAAAAATCATTAATTTTAAAATAAAAATTGAATTATGGCATATTTAGTAGAAAAAGAAATGAAGCAGCTTAACTATGAAGACGTAGCTGCATTGGTAACCACAGGTGCTGCTGCGGGTATTGCAGTGACAAATATTACAGGACATTCTAAAAAATTAGGGGCAGTAGCAGGTGTGGGATTGAGTTTATTATTTTATGGAATTTTAAAAAAATATGGAAAATGAAACACATTTTAAGTTTATTATTTTTAGGATGGATTTTTTCAGGTTGTTGTAATGACGATGTTAGTCCAATAGTACCTGAAAACTCCATTACTGTATTAATTGTTGATGAAACATCAAATAGTTTTGAAGGTGGAAAAATATACACCTATCAAAACAATTACCCCACGTACAATTTGCAAGTAGAAAACAGACCACCTGCTGACGCTGGATACATTAAGGTGCATTACGTAGAAGGAAACGAACAGTTATACTATGCTTCTCAGATTTGGATGGGCATGGGCGAAATTATTGTACCATCGCCTTTAACACCGCCACACGATTTTGAAAGAACATTGACTAATGATTATGTGTTTTTACCAGATGATGCGGTTGAGTTGACTAACGGTCCAAGCGATAAAGAGGAAGTGGAGAAGTATTGGGCGCAAATTCAAGGACTTAAAGTGGTGCGTGAAGCTTTAAAACAAAACAACGGACACGTACATTATTTTGTTCAACTTTTAGGTGCTGGACTTACTGATACCAACAAATGGGTGTTTATTGTTAAAAATTAAGGATGCTGAGGTATCCTTTTTTTATTGATTTTCTAAAATAAACAACTATTTTAGCAATCGATAAAACTAAAACGTACCATTTTGAAAGAAAATAAACAGGAAACTACATTAAAACGAGGCTTATCTAACCGACATATTCAGCTTATTGCTTTAGGCGGCGCCATAGGAACAGGATTGTTTTTAGGAATAGGTCCTGCGGCTGTATTAGCAGGTCCGTCGGTTATTTTAGGATATGCCTTTGCGGGTATCATCGCTTTTTTTATCATGCGTCAGTTAGGTGAAATGGTTGTTGAAGAGCCTGTTTCGGGATCCTTTTCGCATTTTGCTTACAAATATTGGGGTTCGTTTGCGGGCTATGCTTCGGGGTGGAACTATTGGATTTTGTACATTCTGGTTTCCATGTCCGAATTGACAGCTATTGGTATTTATGTACAGTATTGGTGGCCCGAAATTCCGTTGTGGACATCAAGTTTGTTTTTCTTTTTGGCGATAACAGCCTTAAATTTAGGGTCGGTTAAAATGTTTGGCGAAGCCGAATTTTGGTTCTCCATTATTAAAGTAGTCGCCATTGTAGCTATGATTGTTTTTGGAACCTATTTATTGATTTCGGGAACAGGAGGTGAGCAAGCAAGCGTTTCAAACCTGACAAATAACGGCGGTTTTTTTCCAAAAGGTTGGTTTGAGAAAACCGAAAGTGGGTATCAAGGATTGTTGGCAGTTATGGCTATTATTATGTTTTCGTTTGGTGGTTTGGAACTGATAGGAATTACAGCTGCCGAAGCCGAAAATCCGGAGAAAAATATTCCAAAAGCAACCAATCAGGTTATTTACCGTATTTTAATTTTTTATGTTGGAGCATTAATTATCCTTTTTTCGCTTTCTCCTTGGGAAACAATTACCACAAAATCAAGTCCGTTTGTTACCGTTTTTGATAATTTAAAAGGTATGCATTTTAACTTTTTCGGGACAGATGTTTCTGCAACAAACTTGATTGCTAATGCACTGAATGTTATTGTGCTTACTGCGGCTTTATCAGTTTACAATTCTTCGGTGTACAGCAATAGTCGTATGTTGTACGGTTTGGCAGAACAAGGCAATGCGCCAAAGTTTTTAATGAAGTTGAGTAAAAATGCCGTGCCTATTCGCGCTATTATTGTATCAAGCTGTTTTGCAGGTTTGTGTATTATCATTAACAAATTTGTTCCTGATGAAGCCTTTAAAATACTAATGTCGTTGGTGGTTTCCTGTTTGATTATTAATTGGATTATGATTGCTTTTACACACTTAAAATTTAGAAAAGCAAAAGATAAGGCGCAGATAAAAACTAAATTTCCGTCGTTTTTATTTCCATTGGCAAATTATATATGTATGGCCTTTTTAGCAGGTATTTTAATAATAATGTCCCTGACAGGTATGCACGTTTCGGTACTTTTAATTCCGATATGGTTAATTATACTTTATCTGACTTATATATTTGTTCAGAAGAATAAAAAGTAAGGAACATTAAGATAAACGATTTAAAAAGGTGTACTTTTATAAATAAATATAGAAAATTATGAATGTAAATCATAAACAAGACGAAAGTAAAGGTGCGTTTATTGCAGAAGATAACGGTGAAAAAGCTGGTGAAATGACGTACAGCATGGCTGGTACTGATAAAATTATTATAGATCATACGGAAGTTGATCCAGCATTTGGAGGACAAGGTTTAGGCAAAAAAATGGTACTGGTAGCAGTAGATTTTGCCCGAGAAAAGAATATTAAAATCTTGCCTTTGTGTCCGTTTGCAAAAGCAACTTTCGATAAAAATAAAGACATTCAAGACGTATTGTTTTAACTATTAACTGTGACAAAGTTTAACGCTTTGTCACAGTTTTTTTATAGATTAATATTCAAATTATGAAACAGCTTTTCTCTTCCTTATTTATTTGTGTTTTTCTGACGATTTCCTGCAAAAAGGATGCACCAGAAACCACTATTCAACCAGAACAAAATCAAAAACTATTAAAATTAGAATTAGCCGAAGCACAAAAGATTATCGCGCTTCCGCTGCATTGTTTAGAGGTTGAATACCCGAATAAATTGGGACAGGTTTTAATATCATCAGACGAATTGAAACCGCCTAAAGAATTGCGACCAATCTTTTACGGTTGTTTCGATTGGCATTCATCGGCACACGGCTATTGGTCGGTGGTAAAATTAGTAAAGCAGTTTCCAGAATTAGATCAAGATAAAACCATAGATCTGTTGCTTACAAAAGTATTTACTGATGAAAACGTATCTGTAGAAAGATCTTTTTTCGACCAACCACACAACAAAAACTTTGAAAGAACCTACGGTTGGGCTTGGTTTTTTAAATTACAACAAGAATTATATACGTGGAAAGACAATCCTAAAGCACAACAATGGTACAAAACTCTTAAGCCTTTAGAAGATGTTTTCGTAAAACGCTATTTAGATTATCTACCTAAATTAAATTATCCTATTAGAACCGGAACACACGATAATACCGCTTTTGGAATGGCGTTAAGTTTAGAATATGCCGAAACAGTTGGCAACACCAAATTAAAAGACGCAATTACAGCAAAAGCAAAAGAATT
>JAHAYQ010000216.1 GCA_018384465.1 Myroides sp.
TGGCTTTCGCGCAAAATACCAAGCATGATATGCTCTGTACCAATATAATCGTGCCCTAAACGTAAAGCTTCATCTCTACTAAAGGTAATTACTTCCTTTACTCTTGGTGAAAAATTGTCGTCCATTTTATAATATTTAGGGTTCATTTATTTTAACATATCAAAATCTGTACCCTTTATTTTTCCTGGCAGTGCTTTTTGATATAATCTAATGTAATAAATTAATTCTATTATACAACAATGTTATAAGAAAAAAGATAGCTTAATTGCTATCTTTAATTTATGGAGTATTTATTGAATTTATTATTGACGAACTTTCTTCGGGTGTATCATCTATTGGTTCTTCATCATATTCTTCCTCATAATACGCGTCGGCTTCGTTCATTAATTTAATATCATCTTCGGTATATTAGCAACTTATTTAACCCGGATACAAAAAATAAGCCCGATCATTGATCGGGCTTAATCTATATTTGGTTAGAATAATTATCTGATTATGATAATGCTTCTTTTACTCTGTCTGATGCTTCTTGGAATTCGATAGCCGATAAAATTGGCATACCAGATTCGTCGATAATTTGTTTTGCTAAATCAGCATTTGTTCCTTGTAAACGTACAATGATTGGCACTTTAATATCGTCACCCATGTTTTTGTAAGCATCAACTACTCCTTGTGCTACACGGTCACAACGTACAATACCACCAAAGATATTAATTAAAATTGCTTTTACGTTAGGATCTTTTAAAATGATTCGGAAAGCGATTTCAACACGTTTTGCATCGGCTGTACCACCTACGTCTAAGAAGTTAGCTGGTTCAAAACCTGCATATTTAATTAAATCCATAGTTGCCATAGCTAAACCAGCACCGTTTACCATACAACCTACTGTACCGTCTAAGTCTACATAGTTTAATCCAGCAGCTTTTGCTTCTACTTCAATAGGACGTTCTTCAGTAATATCGCGCATTTCAGCGTAATCTGCATGACGGTATAAAGCGTTATCATCTAAAGTAACTTTAGCGTCAACAGCAATAATTTTATCGTCAGATGCTTTTAATACCGGGTTGATTTCAAACATAGATGCATCACAACCTACATACGCTTTGTACAATGCGTCAACAAACTTAACCATTTCTTTGAATGCCACACCTGATAAACCTAAGTTAAAAGCAATTTTACGAGCTTGGAAACCTTGTAAACCAACTGCAGGATCAATTTCTTCGGTGAAGATTAAGTGCGGAGTTTTTTCTGCAACTTCTTCAATATCCATTCCTCCTTCAGTAGAGTACATGATCATGTTACGACCTGTTGCTCTGTTTAATAAAACAGACATATAGAATTCAGAGATTTCACTTGCACCTGGGTAGTAAACATCTTCTGCTACTAATACCTTATTAACTCTTTTACCAGTTGGAGGTGTTTGAGGTGTGATTAAATCCATTCCGATGATTTGACCGGCAATTTCTTTTACTTGGTCTAAGTTTTTAGCCAACTTAACACCGCCACCTTTTCCGCGACCACCTGCGTGAATTTGTGCCTTAATAACATGCCATCCCGTTCCGGTTTCTTCTGTTAACTGTTTAGCCGCTGCTACTGCTTCTTCTGCTGTATCAGCTACATGCCCACGTTGAATACGTACACCGTAGCTTGAAAGTATCTGTTTACCTTGAAATTCGTGTAAGTTCATTAAATATATGTTTTTTAGAAGTACAAAAATATAAAACTTGTTTCACATTGCCTAAAAAATTTAGAACATTGTTAGTTTTAGTAACATTTTGTTTAAATTGTGATAATCTAAACCATTAAATCGGTCGGATCTGTTTCATTGTTTTCAATAACCGCCGTAGGTTTTTCTATTGCTTCTGGTTGTTTAAAACCAATTTTATTAATCGGTGCTTTTTTTGCTTGATACGCTTCTAAATCAGATTCTAATTCTAAAATGCGATGCGGAAACTCTTGTCCTACATTTTGTTTGGCTTCTATTAAGAAAATAGCACTTCGTTTAATATAATCAGCAGTAAGCTTTGCTTTGGCTTCGTTAAAAGAAGCAAGTAATAATTTATCGGTTAATTCTATGTTTTTGGTTTCATCTTTTCTGTACAATGCATACAGTCTTTTCTTTAAAGATTGGGTAAAATCGATGATCATGGTATTAGAAAACAACCTCATTTCGTTAGCTACTGGCGCCCAAAAAGCCTTGTTTAAAGCATCGTGATTTTTTAGAATTTTTATTAAAGGCGCGTCATCCACTAAGTTTTCTGTAAGATGGTAAACAATTAATTGTGCACGTTCATCAGACGTAGGAGGGAAGACAGGGATGTGCATATCAAATCGTCCGGGTGCCAATACTTCATCGTTAAATAAGTTTAAGATTTCTGCCGACCCAACAATCAGTAATTCTTGGTGTATGTCTTTTTGTGTATGGCGTAAAATGGTATTGATCAGCTCAATGTTTTCAGCAAAAAAGTTTTGTTCACCGTTTTTACTCAACAACTCATCTAACGAATCAATAAACAATAAGGTTTTAGGATTTTGCATTTTACTGTTTAAAAACTGAGTTAACGAATTTTTCGTTGATTTTAAATTACCAGCCAAGTAATCTTTATACACATGCACAAAATCGTAACCAATCATTTGAGCGATACGACGCGCCCAGAAAATTTTACCACTTCCCGGTGGTCCGTAAAGCACCATTCCCGCCGGTTTAGAAATGCCCCATGTTGTAGCCTGATCTTTGTTGATGAATGGATCAAGCATATCGCTGAGGTAAAAATACAAATCGGTGTAACCTACCAATCTACGTTTTGCGTGATTGTCGGGTTCAGGAAAAGCTTCGTCGATAAAAGGATATGTACCACCTATATATAAATGGATGAGATAGCTTGATAAATTTGTAGTTAAAGTTTTAGCAGCTTCTTCGGGCACGCCGTTCGATACGAAGAAATTTAATACATCTTCTTCTTTTACGTTGATGGTTTGTGCAATTTCGCTCAATGTTTTTTGCTTGGATCGATCTTCAGCATATTTTTTTAAAAAATCATTGTTTTTTAAAGTGAATTTTTTAAAATCTTCTGCTACATTAAAATTTTCATCAATACAGAAACTTAAATCAATATTGAAATCGTAAATAAAGTTCTGTAAACTTTCTAACGAAATGCCCAAATCATCAGATAAATCTTTTAATTTCATTTTTTTGCTTTTAAAGATAAGGTTTTCGATCCTTAAAGATGTATAACCTTAGTTTTTTTAACTTTTTGTTTGTTGTAAAATACGGTCTATCTCTTTTATAATATCAGTATGCGATTGAAAATTAGTATCAACATACGTACTACCGTTGCCGTAAGGAGCATAGATGTCCGTATTTGTGACTGAAAACAAACCAATGGTTGGCGTTAAAGCTGCGCTACTAAGGTGCATCATGCCCGAATCGGCGGCTACTATTACTTCACAATTTGCCATTAATGCCGCAATTTGGCGAATGTCTTTGCTGTAAAAAGTGGGTAATTTTTGTTCTAATTGAGAAATGTTTTCAACCGGTAAAATTTCTATAAGGTTGTAATCATCTTTGTATTTAGGATAAAATAAGTCATAAAACGTTTGCCACCATTCTACCGAGTAACATTTGGCTCCGGTAGCATAGGTGAAAAAAGCAATTGTTTTACGAGTGCTGTTTTGAGTTGTTTTTAGCAAATCATTTTTGCCTTGCTCTTTTTCGGCATCAGTAAGTTTAATGTCTAAAACAGGCACATCGCCTTGCAAGGGTTTTTGATAAAGCACTTCAAGAAATCTTCTAAAATTGTACACCGGATATTTAGAAATGTGTCCAAAATCTGGGTATTTTTTTATTAGTTCTTCAAAGTCATCGCCATAAAATTTAAAATCAGCTTGTGGTAAAATAGTTGAAATTCTACCCGATGAAGAGCCTTTTTCTACATTAATAACTAAATCGTATTTTGTTCGTTTTAAAGAAAACCAAACGCTTAAGTATTCTTTAAATTCTTTCAGTGGTTTCTTAGGTAACTCTATGATGTTTTTTACTTGCGGATAATTTTGAAAGATAATAGGAGTTATTTTTCCTTTTACAAAAAGATCAATGGTGCAATTTGGAAAGGTATTGCCAATTTCTTGAACCAATGGAGTGATCAACAACATGTTTCCTAAACGATGGTTGGGTCTGCTGATTAATACACGTTTAATTTCAAAGCGATTGGCTTTTTTCTGCATAGCATGTACCGATTTTTTTCCAATATTATGGGTAAGTGCGTGCATTAATTTTCTGCGAACGATGTTGGCTTTCGATTTTAAGCTCATTTTAAATAAGGGGATGTTATTTTTTATTTTTAGGATTGAATTCGCTTTCTCTGTGGGTAGCGTATAGATAAATATTGGTCATAAAAAACCATATAAATCCAAACAAGAACCATTTTAGTATTTCCGTAGTTCTTACAATTGCTTTGTTATAATCTTGTAAAAGCTTTAAAATTTGACTGTCGGTTTTAATATCGTTTACTGTTTCTGGATAACCAAAAGTTTCTAAAACAGGGGTGTGAGGAAGGCACAGCCAAAGGACGACAGAGTAAATTCCAAAGAGTATCAATGAAAGCTTCATTTTTTCAAAAGCGTCCACATTTTTACTTTTAAACTTTAAAAAGTAAGCTACCAAATACATTAAAAAAAGTAAGGCAACTACATATATAATTGGTAATTCTTTAAACATAATGATCCATTAAATGAACTATAAAATTTTTGATCGTAATTTATTAAAAACTATTTGATCTACAGGTAATGTAAACGGATTATCTGCCTTCAAAGATACCCAATTTATTTTTTGAATATCTATCTCTAATAATTTTAAATCGTTTAGATTTAGGATGTCTGCAAAAAAATAGAGGGTTAAAAGTTGTTTGTTATCATTTGCAAGCGAAGTAATAAAATCTTCCTGAACGTAAAAAACATCGCCTACGGTAATGTCTATATTTAGTTCTTCTTTAAATTCTCTTTTTAAACAATCAACCGTTCCTTCACCATATTCTAAACCGCCACCTGGTAATTTAGTGACTAATTTTCCTGCGAAAGGTTCTGTTAAAGTTAATAGCTTTTGGTTTACGATACATACGGCGTAAACTCTTACGTTAAATCCTTTAAAATGTTGTTTCATAGCGTGTAGTTTAACCAATCCACTGCGTTAATACATAGATCAATAAGCCAACCATACCACCTACTAAGGTACCATTTATACGGATGTATTGTAAATCTTTACCAACTTCTAACTCTAATTTTTCACTCAGTTCTTTGCCATCCCACTCTTGAACGGTGTTGGTAATAATGGTGCCCACTTCATTGCTGTTCTTTAAAACAATTTTATACACGTATTGTCGAGCCATTTTATCTATGCGTTGTTGTAAATCTTTATCATCTTTAAAATTTATAATCATTTGGTTAATAGACTTATTGA
>JAHAYQ010000224.1 GCA_018384465.1 Myroides sp.
GCAATGATAGGAATATCAAAACCAATTGATTTTTTTATGCCTTTATCGTACAAAAAATTGCGTAAAGCAGTAATTGCTCCATAAAGTAATGAGAAAGGAAAGAATATTTTGCGAAGGGTTTTCATTGGGTTAGTCTTTTATAACCTTTTAAACTAATTTTCCGTTCATTAAAAAAAGATCCATTTTCTATAAAAAGACCCGCCATATTCTTTTTGTTAGTTATAACCGTTTCAATAGTTCGCATATTTACTTTATCATTCAGATTGTTAATTATGGTATCTCTAATAAAATGCTCTGTTACAACACCTTCAAATCTATCGTTGTGAAAATTTATAAATTCAATTTCAAATTCATCAATATTATCAAAATTTTTAGTTTCTACACTTGTACTATCTTGATAAAAATTAAGAAAAAAGAAATCAGCATATCGTTCCCTTACTGGTAAATTTGAATATTCAGAATGCAATTTAATTTTTGCTAAATAAATGTGTTTTTTATCTGTTGATTCAACGATTAGATCGTAATATTGACTATATCTATTATCTAACTGTCCATCACTATAGAACCTAATTTGATTTTTTAATGTATCCTTATTTTTATCTTTTGGAATAAGTAATTCTAGTAATTGATAATCATTATTATTTAATCTTTCTACAGAGTCTAGGTTTATTTCAATCCATTCAATTGTATAATCATCAGAATGTTTCTCAGCTATTGAAATATCTTCTTTTTTACAAGAAGTAAAAAATAATATCGTTATAAGAAGTGAAACAAAGTATTTCATCAAAAGTTTTTATAAAGTTTCGTACGAAATTACGATTATTTTTATCTTTGAAAAAACGATTAAAAACAAAGTTGTGCAATTAAAACAAATTATCCCGATTTTAGAAGAAATGGCTCCCACGGCTTATGCCGAAGATTTTGACAATGTAGGTTTACTTGTGGGCGATGTAAATACAACAATTACTGGTATTCTGGTTTGTCACGATGCTTTAGAAACCGTTGTTAACGAAGCTGTTGAAAAAAACTGCAACCTAATTGTATGTTTTCACCCAATCCTTTTTTCGGGTATTAAAAAAATTACCGGTAAAAATTATGTAGAACGTGCCGTTATTAAAGCTATAAAAAATGACATTGCTATTTACGCAGTTCATACCGGGTTAGACAATCATCCGTTGGGTGTTAATAAAATTTTGTGCGATACTTTGGGATTAATAAATACAAAAATCTTGATTCCTAAACAGGATTTCATCTACAAACTAACCACTTTTATACCAACAGATCATTTTAGTACCGTACAAAAAGCTATTTTCAGTGTTGGTGCTGGAGCTATAGGTAACTATTATGATTGTAGTTTTCAATCTACCGGAATTGGATCTTTCACGGGCAATAACGATAGCCGTCCGGTAATTGGCAATCAACACCAATACACAGAAGTTTCAGAAACTAAATTAGAAGTTACTTTTGAAAAACACTTACAAACTAAGGTGTTAAAAGCCTTATTTCAAAGTCATCCGTACGAAGAAGTGGCTTACGAAATCACCAAATTAGAAAACCACCATCAAAATATTGGTTTGGGAATGATTGGTGAATTAGAAACTGCCATTCCAGAAATAGAATTCCTTCATTTTGTAAAAGAAAAAGTACAAACAGGCGGTATCCGCCATTCTAATTTTTTAAATAGAAAAGTAAAAAAAGTCGCTGTTTTAGGCGGTTCGGGTAGTTTTGCAATTAACGCAGCTAAAGCCAATGAAGCAGATGTGTTGATTACTTCGGATTTAAAATACCACGATTTTTTTCAAGGAGAAAATCAGATTTTATTAGCCGATGTAGGTCATTTTGAAAGCGAAAGATATGTGAAAAATTATATTTTTGAGTATTTATCAAAAAAAATTCGTACTTTTGCAATTATTTTATCTGATATTAAAACAAATCCAGTTAACTACATATAACAATGGCAAAGAAAGCAGAAACTGTTGAAGAAAAATTAAGAGCGTTGTACGATTTACAATTGATTGATTCAAGAATCGACGAAATTAGAAACATGCGCGGCGAATTACCGCTTGAAGTGGAAGATTTAAAAGATGAAGTTGCTGGGCTTACTACCCGTTTAGAAAAGCTAAACAACGAATTGCAAACAGTTGAAGAGCAAATAAAAAACAAGAAAAACGACATTGAAGAGCATAAAACGGCAATTAAAAAATATACCGAACAACAAAAAGACGTTCGTAACAACCGTGAGTTCAACTCGTTATCTAAAGAAATTGAATTTCAAACCTTAGAAATTGAATTAGCCGAAAAACATATTAAAGAATTTAAAGCTAATTTGGAATATAAAAAGAATTTAATTGAACAAACAACCGAAAATTTAGATATTAAAACCAATCACTTAAAACATAAAGAAAGTGAATTGAATGGTATCTTAACTGAAACTGAACGTGAGGAAAAGGCTTTATTAGAGAAATCTGACGAATACTCAGCGCTTATAGAAGATCGTTTGTTAAATGCATACACAAGAATTAGAAACGGTGTTAAAAATCGTTTAGCGGTAGTTTCTATTGAGCGTGGTGCCTCAGCTGGGTCTTTCTTTACTATTCCACCTCAGGTACAAGTTGAAATTGCAGCACGCAAAAAAATCATGACCGACGAGCACAGTGGTCGCATTTTAGTAGACGCTGCCTTAGCTGCAGAAGAAAGAGAAAAAATTGATGATATTATCAAAAATTTAAAATAAATTTAAGCCTCTAATTACAGAGGCTTTTTTTTATGGCATTTTTTAAAAATATAAAATACAAGTTGCTCACTAAAGGGTTTGGTTTATACATTAATTCCCTGCATTACCTTAACGCAAAATTTGCGGCGCATACTGCCTACACCTTATTTTCGGTTCCAAGAGACGGCGTTTTAAAAACCATTCCTACTTTTTTAGGATCAAGCGCCATGAAAAAATTGCAGTATAAAAATTTAGATATTCAAACCTACGAATGGTTTGGTAGTAAAGAAACAATACTTTTAATTCACGGTTGGGAAAGCAATGCCAATCGTTGGCAAGGTGTAATTCAATATCTTAAAAAACATAATTACCGAATTATTGCCTTAGACGCTCCAGGGCAAGGTTTAAGCGATGGTAAGGAACTAAATGCTGTGTTGTATAGTGAATTTGTTCATACTGTAAGCAACTACTTTAAACCCGATTTTTTAATTGGTCATAGTTTAGGTGGCATGACCCTATTTTACTATATGGCAGTGCATCAGCCCAAATTTGTTAAAAAAATTGTTTCGTTAGGAGCGCCTAATCGCTTTTTACGGATTACCGATAATTACAAAAAGTTGATTTCTTTAACAGATAAATCATACGAAAGATTTTTAGCCGAGTTTACCAAAAGATTTTCTATCGATCCAAAATCCTTCAATAGCAGTGATTTTATCAATGAAATAGTAGTTCCAATTGGTATGATCCACGATAAAAAAGATAAAGTAGT
>JAHAYQ010000236.1 GCA_018384465.1 Myroides sp.
TCGCACGCTTGATCTAACATTTTGAATACGTTTTCAAATCCTTGATCACCACCGTAATAAGGGTCGGGAACTTCCAAGTTTTTATCCGCTTCAATTTCATTTAAAATTAGCTGTACTTTGTTTAAAGCTTCGTCATTCGGAGCTAATCGACAAACATTTTTGTAATTGGTATGATCCATCACATAGATGTAATCAAAAAGATCAAAATCTTCAGGTAGAAATACTCGAGCTCTTTGATCGGTTAGATCGATGCCATATTTTTGGGCAACAGCAATTGAACGTTTATCGGGTAAACTTCCCGAATGCCAAGCGCCAGTTCCGGCAGAATCTACAAATACGTTTGCAGGATTTACTTTAGATTTTAAAATACCTTCAGCCAACGGCGATCTGCAAATGTTGCCTAAACAAACCATTAAAACTTTAGTCATTACATAGATAACTTTTTGTTGATATCTTCAAAATGCGCTTTAAACTCTTTGTCGGTTTCTAACAAATTATCAACTGTTTTACAAGCGTGTAATACTGTGGCGTGATCGCGGTTTCCAATTTGTGAACCAATATTTGCTAATGACGACTTGGTGTATTTCTTAGCAAAAAACATGGCTATTTGTCGTGCTTGAACAATATTTCTTTTTCGTGATTTAGAACATAAAGTTTCAATATCCATCTCAAAATAATCTGAAACTACTTTTTGGATATAATCTATAGAGATTTCTTTGCGAACGTTCTTAACAAATTTTTCGATCACTTGTTTTGCTAAATCAATAGTGACTTCTTTTTTATTAAAAGATGATTGAGCAATAAGTGAGATGATGGCACCTTCTAATTCACGAATATTTGTTTTAACATTTTTGGCTACATATTCAATCACATCTTCTGGCATTTCCACACCGTCGCGATACAATATGTTCTTTAAAATATTCACACGCGTTTCAAAATCGGGATGCATGATTTCTGCAGAAAGTCCCCATTTAAAACGCGAAAGCAAGCGTTGTTCAATATCTTGCATATCAACCGGTGCTTTATCAGAAGTTAAAATAACTTGTTTACCGTTTTGATGCAAGTAATTAAATATGTGAAAGAATACATCTTGCGTACCTGATTTTCCAGCTAAAAACTGAATGTCGTCTACAATTAACACATCAATTAACTGATAAAAATAGATAAAGTCATTACGTGTTTGTTTGCGAACCGAATCGGTGTATTGTTGCATAAACACTTCGGCAGAAATATACAAAACCGTTTTTTCAGGGTGTTTATCTTTAATTTCAACTCCTATAGCGTGCGCCAAATGCGTTTTTCCTAAGCCTACGCCACCATAAATCAACAATGGATTAAATGCAGTTCCACCAGGTTTGTTAGCAACTGCCATACCTGCATTACGAGCTAAACGGTTTGATTCGCCTTCTAAGAAGTTATCAAAACTGTAATTAGAATTTAGTTGCGATTCTATCTTTACATTGCGAATACCCGGAATAACAAAAGGGTTTTTTAACTCAGGATTTTTTTGCTGAACAGGTACGTCTAATTCTTGCGTTTTAACAGGTTCTCTTTGGGTACTTGGTAATTGTTCGGTGAACGGTTGTTTTGCCCCCGAAGTGTTTTCCATTTTAATTTTATACAATAACTTTGCTGTAGAACCAAGTTCCTTAGTTAATGCAGATTTTAGTACCTTTACATAATGTTCCTCTATCCATTCGTAGAAGAATTTACTGGGAACTTGAATATACAAGGTGTTATCAGTTAACTCAATAGCCTCAATGGGTTCAAACCATGTTTTGAACGCCTGGTCGCCAATGTTATCTTTTATGAATTGTAGACAACGATTCCAAACAGTTATTGCGGTTTCTTGTGTATAATCAAGCATTATTGATGAGATAATAGTGTTAAATATTGTGAGTTTTAGCGGGTTAGTTTTTACCCGTTTACATTTACAAATATGTGAATAAAAATCATCAAAAAAAATCATTTTGCTATTTGATTTTTAGAAATAATATTGTAAGTAGTTTTTTAATTTTAATTTAAAATTTTTTGTATCCTGTTATTATGAAAGAACATAAAATTGTTATACGTGTACGCTATGCCGAAACTGATCAAATGGGTGTGGTATATCATGGGAATTATGCCCAGTATTTTGAAATTGGTCGAGTTGAATGGCTTAGAAATCAAGGGGTTTCTTATAAAGAATTAGAAAAAAGTGGGGTGATGTTACCAGTGGTGTCATTGTCTATGAATTACAAAAAGCCTGCGTTCTACGATGATGAACTTACGGTGACTACATCTTTGAAATATCTAGGTGGCGCTAAGATTGAGTTTGATTATGAAATTACAAATGCACAGGGCGACTTATTAACAACTGCGCATACCGTATTGGTGTTTGTTGATATGAAAACTAAACGCCCTACACAAGTTCCGGCTTATTTAGAGGAATTGATAAACCATTAATACATTTGTGTTAAATAGCAAAAAGTTGTTGGTCTGTTTCATTTTATATTGTACCTTTTATTAAAATTGAAGCGATGAAAAATATTATTCTTTTTTTGTTTTTAATAGGTACTATGGTAGTGTCCGCCCAAAGTCAGGTGGCAGTAAAAGTGCGGTTGTATAAAGCCGAACATACACATGTTTTGGGTGTGCAACTAAACAATGAGGTGGTAGAAAAATTAGGACAAAACATCTATAAAAACTACGATCTTAAAATAGGTGACCGCTTAACTTTTTATATTGATGACGAGTTAGTGGAATCACTGCATGTGACTCAAAATATTTTAGATCGGAAGGTGTTGAATGTGCTGCTAACCGAAACCACTGTATTAGATGAATTAGAGATTGAATACACCAATTTAAATGCCAGATTGGGTTTTGGAACCAATGAAAAGTATACCAGAGCAGAACGAGCCGTTAAGCGCGATAAGGAGTTGAGTGACGGGCAAACAATTGCAGCACATGTTAAGTTAGATGGCTTGGTTAACAAATTAACAGGTCGTGCCAAGTTGAATAAGAAGGTTTTGTCTATGGAATATGAAATTCAGGCTATGGAACGTTTTTTAGAGGTTTATTCAGCTGATTTTTTATATGAAAATTATAAATTACCAAAAGATAAAGCTCCATACTTTGCTTTACACATGATTGATTTTATGAATGAGCATACCGATTTAAATTCGGATGGTTTTAGAATGTTAATGGAAGAACAATTATTTAATTTTAAGTATGATTAACCCATAATGTATTATCTGTTTATATGAAAACAAATGGTTTTTTACCACAGATTCTGTACTTTTTATTGTCTATAAATTGAACTATGTTTTCTATTGTGGTTTAGAAACATATAAATATGTGCATCTGTGAGAAATTAGAAGATTAATCTTCTTTTTCTTTTATTTCAACTTCAAAGATTTGGTCAAAAGCATTGAAAATTCCGTCTTTTTGTGA
>JAHAYQ010000188.1 GCA_018384465.1 Myroides sp.
AGCTCATTCAAAACATACAAGCTATAGACGGTGTTGAAAAAATCACAAGGGTAATTGGCTCGGCTTAATTTTAAGTATTTAATTTTTTGTATCGGTAATAAAGAATTATATTTGTACGGTTAAAGAGGATCATGGAAGAAAATAAAAATCAAGATATTGTCAAAGCAGTTTTCACGAAGTACTTAGAAGAAAAAGGGCATCGCAAAACGCCTGAGCGCTACGCTATTCTACAAGAAATTTATGAAAGTGAAGAACATTTCGATATTGAATCGCTTTACATTAAAATGAAAAATAAAAACTATCGTGTAAGTAGAGCAACCCTTTACAACACCATAGAATTGTTATTGGAATGTGGTTTGGTACGCCGCCATCAATTTGGGCAAAATCAATCGCATTACGAAAAATCGTATTTCGATAAACAACACGACCATATCATTTTAACAGATACCGGTGAGGTGATTGAGTTTTGCGATCCACGCATTCAAACCATCAAACAAACCATCGAAGAAATCTTTGACATCAAAGTCCACAACCACTCTTTATACTTCTACGGAACCAAAAAAGAGGACAATACCGAAACAACTAATTAAATATAGACTAACTTACTAAACAATATGACAGTAGATTTGTTACTTGGTCTTCAATGGGGAGATGAAGGAAAGGGTAAAATTGTAGATGTTCTTACTTCGAAATACGATATTATTGCACGATTTCAAGGCGGTCCCAACGCTGGGCATACTTTGGAATTCGACGGAATTAAACACGTATTAAGAACCATTCCTTCCGGAATTTTCCATAAAAATGCTATCAATATCATCGGAAACGGCGTAGTAATGGATCCGGTAGTTTTTCAAAAAGAAATTGAAGGATTGCAACAATTCAATATCGATGTGCAATCACGCCTTTTAATTTCAAGAAAAGCGCACTTAATCCTTCCAACACACCGTTTATTAGACGCTGCTTCAGAAGCTTCAAAAGGAAAAGCTAAAATTGGTTCTACCTTAAAAGGCATCGGACCTACTTATATGGACAAAACAGGTAGAAACGGTTTGAGAATTGGAGATATTGAATTAGCCGATTTTAAAGATCGTTACAACACCTTAGCAGAAAAACACATCGATATGATTAAGTTCTACGATGTGGATTTACAATATAATTTAGCTGAAATGGAAGCGGAGTTTTTCGCTGCTGTTGAAGAGTTGAAAAAATTAACTTTTATTGATTCTGAATTCTATTTAAACCAAGCGTTAAAAGAAGGTAAATCAATTTTGGCCGAAGGGGCACAAGGTTCATTATTAGATATCGATTTTGGTACCTATCCGTTTGTTACTTCTTCTAATACGACTGCTGCTGGTGCATGTACTGGTTTAGGAATAGCTCCTAATAGAGTAAAAGATGTATTCGGTATATTTAAAGCCTATACCACCCGTGTAGGTTCTGGCCCATTCCCTACCGAATTGTTTGATGAAGTGGGTGAAACAATGGCTAAAGTAGGTAACGAATTTGGATCGGTTACAGGACGTGCTCGTCGTTGTGGTTGGTTAGATTTGGTGGCGTTAAAATACGCAGTTGAAGTAAATGGTGTTACGGCTTTATATATGATGAAAGGCGATGTGTTATCTGGTTTTGATACATTAAACATCTGTACTGCTTACACGTATAAAGGACAAGAAATTGACCATTTACCATACAATATTGAAGCTGAAAATGTACAACCGGTATACATTTCTAAAAAAGGTTGGAAACAAGATCTTACTGGATTAACAGCTTATGATCAGTTGCCTACTGAATTAAAAGAATATATTGAATTTATTGAAGAATATGTAGGCGTGCCTATTAAAGTGGTGTCTGTAGGACCCGATCGCAAGCAAACAATTATTAAATAGTACAAAAGGCACTCTTTACAGGGTGCTTTTTTAATGCTTAAATTCTTCTTAAACTGTAAAGGCTTCATTAAAATTTACGTAATTTTGAAAAAAATTATACCTCATTGAAATCAATAGTTTTAAACCTATTTTTTATACTTTTCGTTTCCTTTTTTACTGTTGCTCAAACGCCTGAAGCAAACGGAAGAGTCATTAAATTAATTTACGCCGATTTTACAGAAATCAACGAAAACGAAGTGCCCGGTGCTAAAATTTTCATAGGTAATGTACAAGCTCAACACGACAGCATGTATATTTACTGTAATAAAGCCTATTTATTTGAAAAAGATAATTATATAAAACTCTTTGGTAACGTGCGCTTAGTACAAGATGATACGTTGCAAATGACCAGTAAATATGCAGAATATAACGGAGTTGAAAAAATTGCTTTTGCATCTGGAAATGTGGTGATGACTTCGCCCGATTCGTCATTAAAGTCTGAAAAAGTATATTATGATCGTAATACAGGCATCGCGTATTACAACGATCACGCCACCATTACCAACAGACAAAACACCTTAAAATCTAAATCGGGAAAATATTACACACACGAATTAAAGTACGAATTTAGAACCCAAGTGGTTATTACCAATCCAGAAACTATCATCAAATCAAATCATTTAGATTATTATGAAGATTCCGGACATGCCTATTTATTCGGTCCTTCTACAATCGATAATAAAGACAACCACATCTATACCGAAAACGGTTTTTACGACACGCGTTTAGATCAAGGCCGAATGATACAAAATTCGTTCATACTTTATGACAATAAACGCATAGAGGCTGATGAAATGTTTTACGATGAAAGGCAATCCTACGCCAAAGGAATCAACAATGTTAAGGTAACAGATACCATCAACAACACCATTGCTACAAGTCATTTTGCAGAAGTATTCAGAGCCAATGATTCTATTTATATGACAAAAAAGCCCCTGATTGAATATTATACAGAACAAGACACTACTTATTTCCATGCAAAGAACCTGCAAATTGTGGGGCCAGATAAACAACGAATTATTAAAGGTTATCCCAATGCGCGCATTTATCGAACCCC
>JAHAYQ010000255.1 GCA_018384465.1 Myroides sp.
AATTTAAAGCCACGCTTTTTTAAATCTTTCGCTAATGCATCTGAAATATCTGTAGTTGCAGGAACTTCTTGTATGGTTTTAAACGTATTTACCATAGGCTTACCGTTTACAAAATTCCAAATATATTTAGAGAACGAACCAAATTCTTGTTGGATTTCCATAAAACGTTGGGCATTGTTTATTGTTGCTAAAATTTTTAATCGATTACGCACAATACCAGCATTCTGCATTAATTCTTCTATTTTAGTATCCGAGTAATGAGCTATCTTTTTATATTCAAATCCGTCAAAAGCTTCACGAAAATTTTCACGTTTACGCAAAATCGTCAACCAACTTAAACCCGCCTGAAACGATTCTAATACCAGAAATTCAAAAATAGTTTCATCATCATAAACCGGTTTACCCCACTCTTCATCGTGGTATTTAATATATAATTCATCGGTGGTTACCCAATTGCAGCGTATGGTGTTCATAATTAATTTGTTTGAAAAGGTGGTGTAGCTTGTGGAAACATTCCCTGACTTTGATCTTTAAACGAGCCAAAATTATAGGTTAAACCAATTTTAAACATTCTACGCTCATTCCATGTTTGGGTACGCATTTGCAAACCGTTTCCAAAAACATTTACATCGTATCCGTCGTTATTTAAAACATTATCCACTCCAATATTTAAGGTAAATTTTTTATCTAAAAACTTTTTATTTAAAGATACATTTAAATTCTGAGCTGGCTTGTTTAGCTCGTACAAATTCATCACTCCTTTAAACATATTGTAATAGGTAAGATAAAAATGCGTATTGTTCCCTAAATAAAATTGTGAATACGTAAAAATATAGAAGGAACCTCTTTGAAATTTTTCGGGAATTACGGCATCATATTTCGTTTTAAAATATCCAGCATTTAAGTAGGTAAACGATAATTCATCAATGTTTAATCCGTTGCGGTCTGCGATCATGTTTTTAATTCCTTTGGTGAAAATTGCATACGGAATAGGAATTCCCATATTAAAACTCTGCGACTGCCCATTCGCTATATTATGGTATTTTGATTCTAAGGTTCCATTGGCAGCAACATCATAAAATATCACGTTTTGATTAGGTCGTTGAGTTAAATTATAACTAAAATAGATATAATCAAAAACCGTTAAAGTAAGATTTCCGTTGTGACTGATCTCAGGTTTCAAATCGGGATTTCCTGCATTAGACACCAACAAACTGTTTTGTGAACTTACGTTTGGATTAAAAGCTTGCCCGCCAGGCAAATTCATTCTTTTATTGTATCCTGCCGAAAGATAAACGCCCGAAATTAAAGGATATTTCAAGGTAATAGTCGGAAAAAGATTGTTATAATTAGATCGTACATTTAACGAATCTACCGAAGTAGCCGTTTCATACGTTAAATCTTCCCAACGTAACCCTGCCGAAATCATTAAGCTTTTAACATTACTTGATATACTTGTGTAAGCAGCCTTATTGGTGTATTTAAAATCGTAAGGAATGTAGTTTCTGTCTTGATTCCAAAAATAAACTCCATTATTACTTGAAACCGAATGTGTATAATGTGTCCCCAAAGATAAATTTCCATTGATTTTTTTTACAGGTGTCTCAAAATCAAATTTGGTTTGACTGTATATAAAATCATTATCCGACAAAATTTTTGACGCTAATTGATCAGCGACGTAGAGTTGATTATCATTATCGCTAAATTGATATTGAGTAGTAGATGTCAATGTAAAATTAGTGCCAATAGTATCTAATTTTTGATTATAAATCAGCTGTACATCATGATGATTACTTTTTGAAATTGATTGCGATTGTTGCTTATAACGATTTGCTATGTCACCTACGGCATGCATCATATCCCCAATAGTTTTAGGCTTGCTGTACCAATGATTGTAGTTGTATTTTAAATTAAAATTAGTAAAATCGTTTACTTTGTATTGCCATGTATTGCGTAGAAAATAACTTTGATACCAATTTTTACTCCAATAATCTTCATAAGCACTTACTTGATTTGTACCATTAAAAAAACTAAATTCATTAACTGAAATAGAAGTGCCTTCGTGATGCGTGTATCCTGTATTTAAATTCCAAGTAAATTTGTTTTTCTTAAACATTAATTGAGCTGAAGTGGTGTTTTTAAACTTGCTATTTACACTTGTTTGGTTCATGATACTACCACTTAAACCAGTTATTTTTGCCGCTTTTGTAATGACATTAATAATTGTACCGCTAAACGTAGCTGAATATTTGGCTCCGGGCTGATCGATGATTTCAATATCTTTCACCGAATTAGCGGGCAAATTTTTCAAAAAATTAGTCAGTTGATCGCCGCTTAAACCCGTTGGCTCACCATCTAAAAAAATAGTAGCCAATTTACCATTATGTGCAATTTGTCCGTTAGAAGTAATCAAAACACCCGGCAATTTATTTATCGCTTCAAAAACAGTTCCGGCACTCAAAACCGTCATGTTTTCTACATTAAAAATAGTTTTATCGGCAAACCTACGAACGTTTTTGTTGGTTTGATCAATTACGATGGCTTCTAACATTTCATTTTGTTCTTCGTTAAAAGACAAACGAAGTTTTTGACCTTCTACATAAGTAAACGAGCGCGTTTCGGCTTTAAACTGTAAATGTTCGTAGGTAATAACATAAGTAGTAAGTTGCTCAATAACTTCAATTTCAAAAGCCCCCTCGTTATTAGTTGTGGCATAATATGTACCGTTCGCCTTAAGCGTTACAAAGGCTTCAGGCACCGCAACGTTTTCAAAAGTAATACTACCCATTACTTTAATCGTTTGGGCATTAAGCATACCACTAAACAATAAACAAAATACTACAACAAGGTTTTTCATACTTTTTTAATTACATTAGTACTATTAAACTACAAGACGTTACAAAGAAAGAAAATTTTATCATCTTCTGTTGAATAACAGCAACTTATTATGACCTTACACACGTTAAAAACATTTGATCATCTGATGGAAGCACATCTTTTAAAATCAAAATTAGAAGATGAAGGTATTTATTGTTTTTTAAAGGATGAGTTTTTAGTGGGATTAGATCCGTTATATGCAAACGCCCTAGGAGGAATAAAGTTACAAGTTAATAAAAACGATTGGGAAAAGGCACTTAACATTTTAGCTGCAATTAATCAATCATACCACATGCAAATTCTAGCATGTCCGCAATGTGATTCTGTAGATTATTATGAAAATTATAAATCTTTTAAAAGTGTAAAAGGTTTATTAGCCTTATGTTTTTCATTTCTTTTTTTAGCTTACCCCATCTATCACAAGTATGTTCGAAAATGTAAAAAATGTGGTTTGGAAACAGCCTATTAAAAAACCCTCTATTCAAACGAACAGAGGGTTTATATTTTTATGTAAAAAGGAAAAATTATCCTAAAGTAACACGTTTAAATCCAGTGATTTCAACATTATTAGCTTTAACGTAATCGCTTACTTTTTTGCTTTCATCTTTAATAAA
>JAHAYQ010000257.1 GCA_018384465.1 Myroides sp.
TGCCATAATTTTTGTTTTTATTAAGTGCAAATTTAAAATGAGGGTCAGACAAACCGCGTCCGACAGTAATTGTTTTTAAATAATTTTTGCAGAAAGTTAAATAATTGTTTCAAACTTTAGTACACTTTTGTGAGAATGCCCCTTTTTATTGTGTGAATGGACTGTTTTTTTTAAAAATGCTAAAATGGAGGTAATTTTGTGAAGAGTCCGATAGCTATCAGGAGGGAAAGCGGTGAGGCGTTTTTAATTTCTTGGATTCTCGACTTCTCGATACAATTTTCTGTTGTTTTGATACGTATCAAAACAACAGAAAATCACTCGAAGTGACGGAATCAATCAATCAATATACAAAACTACTTGTGTTCCTTGATCGGTTGAACTGAATTCAATAGGTGTTTGCAAGCTTTTTTGGGTAAGTTGTAGTCGTTTTTGGGCAATGGAAATGCCTTTTGATTCGTGTAAGTTCGATTTTTTTGGTTGATAGCCAATCCCGTTATCTGCAATGGTTAACCGGTGTCCTTTAGTTGTGTTTTCTACCTTTAAGATAATTTTAGGTTGACTTATACTGTCGGGAAAGGCGTGTACAATCGCATTTTCTATAAAAGGTTGTAAAAGCAAGGGCACTACTTTAATAGTTTCTATTTCAATATCTTTATCAACCTGCGTTTCTAATAAAATAGGATGTGTTGCTCGCAGGTTTTCTATAGCAATATATTGTTCTAAATAGGCTATTTCATCGGATAAACGAATCGATTTTTTATCGGAATAATTTAATGTGGTACGAATCAGTTGCGAAAATTGTTCTAAATAATACAACGCCTGATCTACTTCATTACTCAAAATAAAATATTGTATAGAATTTAATACATTGAACAAAAAGTGTGAGTTCATCTGGCTTTTTAAGGCTTGTAATTTTACGTCTGCTAGTTGTTTTTCAAACATCAAAGTTTTCAGTTCTTGTTGACGTTCTAATTCTGTTAAGGCACGTTCGCGCGCTTGTTTTTGTTTTAATTGGTGCATACGTCCTCTAAACACCACAAAACTTAAAGCTATCAATGCCATGCCACTTACTGCAATAAAAGGAATGGTAAGATAAAAAGGTGGTTTTATAGTGAGATATAACAAAGTTTGCACGGACACCGAACCGGTATCTTCATTGGTGATTTGCAAATCAATTTGATAAGCACCTGTTCCTAAATAATTCAAATTTAACAAATAATCGTCTGTTAACTCTTGCCAAGGTTCGTCTTCTTTTAACCGGTATTTAAAATGGAGTTTGTCAGGATATTTGGCATAAGGAACTGAAAATGCCAAACGAATGTTATTTTCGTTATGAGGCAATTCTATCAAATTTTTAATTGCGTTTTGAGAAATCAATTCATTATTTACATAAACAGCTTCAATAGTTACATGGTCATTACTTGCTCGATTTTCGATAAGTGCTGCATGATCTAAAAGATAAAAACCATCATTGGTAGCAATATACAAATCATTTCCGTGCACAGTTGCCATTCTGCTGTTGTAATTCGTAAAGCCCTGTGCTTTATCTATAAAATAATATTGAGATCCTTTAAAAACATTGATGCCTTTATTGGTTCCAATATACATTGTACCGTCTATTTCTTCTACAAAATTGGTGCTATTTCCTTTAATTTTGGTGTAAGGTAGATGATGAATAGTATTGAAATTAGCGGTTGATGTATCTAAAACATACACTTCATTAAAATCGGTTACAACAACAAGTTGCTGATTGTTTACAGTGGTAATGCGCTTGATTTTTGGTTCTGAAAAGAGTTGATCTTCCATCAAAGATCGAAAAACACCTTCTTTATACTCGTACAAACCACTGAGTGCCGAGGCAAAATATATGGCATTGTGTGTTTGAGTCATGGATACAATGTCGGTAGGGATTTCTGGACGCTCCCAATCGTGAAAATAGTCATAATCCATCTTGTGGATATCGTGAAAAATACGCACTCCGGCATAAGGAACGGCAGTAATCAGTTCATCGTTAAAAAAAGTAAACTGAAAAACATGCACTGGATGATAACTTAGAATTTTTCCTTCTAAATCTAATTGATACATTCCAATGTTCGAAGCTACCCACAAACTGTTTTTGTGAATTTTAGCTTGATAAAACCGAATTTTAGAAGCCGGTGTGGCCGCATCAAAAGGATAAAAATGATTTTCGATAACAGCTAAATCCTTATGTTTCTGTGCGTTTTTTTGTTGATATATTTTAAAGTCGGCTAAGGCTAACTCTTTAAATTTAGTACCATTTTGAATGATCGAAAAACCGTTGTTGTGAAAAACGTATTGTTTATTTTCATCGACACATAGTGTTTGTACAGCTTCTACCGATTGGTCATGATGTACCAAAGCATCTAAATTAACTTGAAGCAAACCATTGTAGTTTGTTCCAATATACAGATACTCATTTTTATTATCGTATGCGATACTTTTTAAATCGGTAAAGGGTAAGTGATATTTAGTAGTGATGTCAATAAACTTACTGTCATTTAGTTGAAACAGTCCGCCTTTATTCTCAAAAATACCCGACGACACTAAATACAACTGGTTTTTTACCGATAAGAATTGATGTACGTTGCTAATCGGAAAAGTGTTTTTTAGCTCAAAAGTTTTTTTATCTAATTCGTACAAATTGGTTTGCGTACCAATAAACAACCGATTGTTATACACGAAACTAGAGAAGATTCTATCTAAATTGGAAACCTTATTTAATTTTGTCGAAGTAACTTCATAAATACCATCGTTTAAAGTAGTGGCATAAATTTTATGGTTGCTTTCAAAAAAACTCGTAATAGTAAAAAAATGTGTTTCGTTTTGATCAAATTTCGGGTTTTGAATCGAAAAATCCTTCGTAGAAATAATCGAAACACCGTTTAAAGTACCTACATACACCTTGTTGTTGGTGTAATAAAGCGTTCGAACAATGTCATTTGCCAAACCATTTGTTTCATTTATCAGATTTTTCTTTTCGTTATTAAAAATCAACACGCCTTGACCATAACCCGCAATCCATTTGCTACCATTTGGTGTTTCAATAATATCGTAAATATTGTTGAATTTATAATGCAGTGCGGCCGGCACGTCCTTCATTTTTTCACCGCTTTTTTGTACCAATCCGGCACGAGAACCCAGCCATAATCTACCTTCGCTATCGGTATAAGCTACCTGAATATTGTTGGATATTAATCCGTCGTTGGCAGTTAAAATTTTGGTATCAAGAAACTGAGCCGATAAAGAGAGTGTCCAAAAAAAGCTAAAAATGAAGAAGAAAACTCTCATAAAAATTTTTCTTTAATCAAATGTTTGTATGTGTCAGAAACCGGAATTATTTGTTTTTCTTTAAATGAATTAGGTTTAAGAAATAGTTTATGGGTTTTATTTTCAAAACTTTC
>JAHAYQ010000259.1 GCA_018384465.1 Myroides sp.
TGCTTGGTCGCTGTTGAAGTCAGAGGTTTGTGATCTTTCAGAGTTTTCTGATTCTTCAGAATTTCCTTGGAATTGTTCTTATTTCTATATCGCTTATTATAAAAATAATAGAATTGGGCATAGGTTGGAATATCTGCGGCTTGCACTTGATGAAAGTGCTTAGAAAATAAATTTTTAAACCGAAGATAAGTTTCGTTAATGGATTGTTTTTTGACAGGAACTAAATACTCTTCGATGGCTTTCTTAAAATATAATTCAACCTGTTCAGTGATATTCTTACCTTCATTCGATTCATAGATGCGTGGTCTGCCAATTTTTTTATCACCTATAGCTCTTTTTTGGCCTTTTCCACCTGAGTTTTCATAGTCCGGTACCAAAGCATTTATCGTTTGACCACGCTGCCAGTAGCGTCTTAGGAGTCGTAGAATTTTATTAATTGATACCTCTTTCTCTAGATGTATAGTTTTAATTTTTGCAGTCCTGATTTTTGTATTGATAAGAACTTGTTCATCATTAATTAAATCTTGAATAATTAAAAAGTTTTCATCTCTTTTTTTGAGTTGAATAGAATCTTCACTCAAGTTTAATCGTTTTAAGTATTCATAAGGATCTTGCGCTGGTATCAGGCTTTGATCATCTGAGAGAGTTTGAAGTTCCTTAGACAAAATGAGTTCAGGAAAAGCATTTTTATTATCAATCGCAATCCATACCGTATACTGCGGTAAGAATTTGAGTATTCGGTATTGTGTTGAATTCAAGATGTAAACTGAATTAATTAGTTGCATGGACTGTATTCTCATTCTGGAGCAAATTACTTGCATGAATATCAGAGAGTTTAAGCTCCAAGTACGAAATTTCTAGATTAAATTGAAGTATTCGCAGTGCAAATAATTTTCTAAACAATGCGAGCGTCGCTCCGATACCCATTTTTTGAGTTTGGTCAGAATGCTTACAAAATTGGATTAATGAGCTTTGAGGGTACTGGCTAATTTCTTCCATAAAATAAACTGCTTGATCAATCATGTGATTTGTTATTTCAAGGTCATTTTTTTCTACATACAGCCATTTAATGTTCTCTAGTACCGTAGCAGGAATGTCTTTTTCAGTAATCAGTTTGAACGGCGTATTGTGCTCTTCTTCCCAGTAACGACGTTTAATTTCTAATGACTCAATAACATGAGCTTTATTCAGATCCTTGCTGTAAAGAGTGTCAAGGGCTATAGAAAACTTACCAAAATCAACTAAAAAATCTGAAGATAGGGTAAAAGGTATATAGTCAACCGATACTTTTTTCATTCGGAAACGAGAACAGATGGAGTTAAGATCATAGATATCCAAAGGATAATGTTCGCGAATATCTGTAACGTTCTGATTCCAGTCAAGCAGTAAAAAGGTAGATAGCTCTAGATCAGAAAATAAGTGATGAAGACGTTTACTGACACGGCCTTGTACTCTGTGAGAGCGACCAATTGAACTGAAGTTTTGAACAGTTTTACAAGGTTTATAATCGCGTCCATGGCCCTGGCCATACCCTTCTGTTACTAGTTCTTCATAGTTTTTTATAATTTTTGCCATACAGAAGACCTGTGGATTTTGGTGGATAATTAATCATATCTGAAGGAGGTTAATTTTGTATTTGGCAAAAAAATACAAACTTAAATATATTTACATACAAACAAAATTTTATAATTTTTATTTAATTATTTATTTAATTCAGTAACTTAATAATTAATATGGTATTTTAATACTCAATTGATGAGTTTAAAAAACGTTGATGATAGGCAAAAGTATTCAAATTACATCTTAGTAAACATCGTTGCATATTCTTATGTAAACCAACTGCATATTCAGACTCAAACCCGACCATTCATTCTGGTTCATAGTAAAATGCTTATTTTCTATTCCAAATATTTTAGAACAAAATATGTAAATTTGGATCTTAAAGTACTACCTTAATCTGCTATAATTTGTACATCATTATGATGTACAAATTGGTGGAAAATATGGCTAACTTAGCAACAGAACGAATCAATGTTCGTTCAACCGTAGATGCAAAGAATGTAATTGAGCAAGCTGCGAATTTATTGGGTCTTAGTGTGAGTTCCTTTATGATCCAATCCTCATTTGAACGAGCAAAAGAATTACTTAAATCTAATCACGAGTTAAAAGTAAATAATGCTGATCGTGATATGTTAATGAATTTGCTTGAAAATCCGCGCCCTGCAAATGATGAGATGAAAAATTTAATGAGTTTATTGGATGAAAATTGAGGTTTTACAAGCCCATCATCAGAAAAAATCATTTAATTGTGGGCAAGATGATTTAAATAAGTTCATAAAACAATACGCATCCCAACATCAGAAATCAGGAACAAGTAAAACCTATGTTGCTATTGATGATGATGCACAGGTGAGGGGGTTTTATTGTCTATCAAGTACCTCTATAGGATTTGATGGGGTTGATGCTGTTCTCATTAAACGATTACCTCGTTATCCCTTACCTTGTGTGGTTGTGGGGCGCTTTGCCGTTGATCAAGCTGCACAGGGGCAAGGAGTTGGAAAAGTACTTTTGGCACATGCTCTTAAACAAGTTTCAAAAGTTGCTCAAATTATTGGTGTTAATTTTGTTGTAATACATGCTAAGGATCAAAAAGCTATGGAGTTTTATCAGCGGTTTGGCTTTATCTCATTAACATCAAATCCATTAACATTAATATATCCAGTGAATGAAATACCTCATTTTAAATAAGGTGGGTTGCTAGTAACAGGAATAGCTAATAGACTTATTCAGAGTTTGCACATAGTTCCTTATCCCTTATTTTGCTTTATGACCAAATACTGCGTCTAATTATGGTAATTTAATTAAGTTTGTTTTATTTTTGATCATAAGTTGTTGATATATATTATTCATTGTTTTTCAATTTTAAAATTAAGTTTGTATTAGAATTTAGTGTCCTGAATTTTAGATGAAATTAAGTTTGTATTAAGTATTGGATTCTTCCACTTTAAAATACGAATTCTTGCTCAGAAAGGCGAAGCATACTTTAAATAAAAATGAAATGTTTTCAAGATGAGGTCAAAAAGGGATGCTTTTTGAATCTAGGGTGAGATTTTTTATATATCTATATCGTTGAATATATTAGTAATAATTTTATATTTCTGGTGTGATTCTAATTTGAATTTATTTATATTAAAAACCCTGTAGACTTGGTGAAGAATCACTGGGTCTACAGGGTAGGGTTTTGTTCGTTTACTTCATTAATATCCAAACTTAAATAATTAAATCTAAACTTAATTATTTGGTACAAACTTAATTATACGAACACAGTTCCCCAGCCCTGATTCAATTTTAATTATTCTACCGTAACCGATTTTGCCAGATTACGTGGCTGATCGACATCTGTACCACGCAGCACTGCCACATGATA
>JAHAYQ010000266.1 GCA_018384465.1 Myroides sp.
ATTCCTTTTTCAATATCATTTAAAGAGTCGGTTTGTTGTAGAACTCCGTTCACTTTTACTTCTAACAGTTTGTCTGACTCCTTCCATTCTGTTACGCTGTATTTCGTAAAAATGGTATCGTTAGGATACAATCCCTTATAATCAATAACATAACTTCCTTCTTTAGTTCCGCTGTTATTTTTCATATACCAACTATAGCTTAAAGAAATATTTTTTATGATTGATCCATCTGTATCAGAAATATATTCGCTAATTATACTGTTGTTCCTTTGAGCTTGTGTAAGATTAATTGTGCGCTCTGCTGTTAATAAATAAAACGTTAACTGCTCTTCAGACACGTATCCAAAAGCATTGGGAAGTAATAAATTATCTCCGTCTTCATTTTTTAACGACACCACTAATCTTTCGTCAGGTCCGGGTGGAGTTACACAACCACATCCTCCGTCATCTGTAACGCAAGAAGTGAGCAATACTGATAAAAGCATAAAACAGCCACACCTTTTCATAGATATAGAAATACAATTAAAGTACTAAAATACATATTTTTTTGTTTCAGCCTAAGCTATTTACTAATTTTACATTATGAAAGCACCATTAGCAGAACGGATACGTCCTAAAACTTTAGCTGAATACATCAGTCAGTCCCATTTAGTAGGCCCTTCAGGCATATTGACTCAAAATATTCAGCGAGGAATTATTCCGTCGATGATTTTTTGGGGGCCGCCAGGCACAGGAAAAACAACGCTTGCCGAAATTATTGCACACGAAAGCAAACGACCTTTTTACAGTTTAAGTGCGATAAATGCTGGCGTAAAAGACGTGCGTGAAGTAATTGAAAAAGCCAAAGGAACGGGTGGCTTGTTTACCGCACGCAATCCCATTTTGTTTATAGATGAAATTCACAGGTTTAGCAAATCGCAACAAGATTCGCTGTTGGCGGCTGTTGAAAAAGGTTGGGTTACGCTGATTGGTGCTACAACTGAAAATCCGAGTTTTGAAGTGGTTCCTGCTTTGTTATCACGTTGCCAGGTATATACATTGAATGCTTTTACCAAAAAAGATTTAGAAGGCCTTTTGAACCGAGCTTTAAAAGTAGATGAAGAATTACAATCGAAAAACATTGTAATTAAAGAAAGCGAAGCTTTGTTCAGAGTTTCAGGTGGCGATGGTAGAAAATTACTGAATACTTTTGAATTGATTATTAATTCTATTGATGGAAATGACATAGAAATTACCAACGAGAAAGTAATGCAAATTGTTCAGAAAAATACTGTTTTGTACGATAAAACCGGCGAACAACATTACGATATTATTTCGGCTTTTATAAAATCGATACGAGGAAGTGATCCCAACGGAGCTGTGTATTGGTTAGCAAGAATGATTGAAGGCGGCGAGGATTTAAAATTTATTGCTCGACGTTTGCTTATATCAGCATCAGAAGACATTGGATTAGCAAACCCCACCGCTGTAATTATGGCAAACAATATTTTTCAGGCAGTATCGGTTATTGGTTATCCTGAAAGTCGAATTTTATTAAGTCAATGCGCAATTTATCTGGCTACATCTCCAAAAAGCAATGCCAGCTATATGGCTATTGGTAAAGCACAGCAAGCAGTTAAACAGACAGGAGATTTATCGATTCCGATTCATTTACGAAACGCGCCAACCAAACTAATGAAAGAATTAGGTTACGGTGAAGATTACAAATACAGTCACGATTATCCGGGCAATTTTGCCTATCAAGAATATTTACCAGACGATTTAGCGAATACACCGTTTTACGAACCTGGCGATAATGCAAAAGAAAAACAAACTAAAGATTTTCTACGAATGCGTTGGCAAGGAAAGTATGGGTATTGATGGATATTGGATGTTGGATGATGGGTGCTGAATGCATGCGTTAGGGATTACCTTCGGTCAGTTCGGCTTATGCCTCGGGTGTAGCGGATAGCCCGCAGGTGCTGGAGCGATAGCGATGTGTACCGAGGACTTGGAGCGAAAAGCCCGACCCGACTACTGGCTTTCATTTTCTGATTTACAGAGAATGTGCTGCTAACTTACAGATTACTTTTAAAACCAAATGTAAGGGGAACGCCCAAAAAAAAATCTCGCCAAATAGATGACGAGACTTTTTATTATTCTTTCTTCTTACTCAACACAGTATATGCCAAAGCATTTTTTATAGCATCTACGTGCGATTTACGATGCTCTTTTAATCTGCTTTCGCCACTCGCCGTAAATACCGCTTCGTTTTTACAATTCACCAAGGTTATTTGCAACTGAGTTGCCAGCATAGATTTATCGCGTTCTACGTTGCATTTTAACATGTTACACGGATCTGTTTTCACCTCAGCAGGTAATTCTTGACTTTCATAAAAAACAACATAGCCTGCTTCCTCTAATTGATGTTTCAAAAAAGAGTTCACACGATACTGATTAAATTCGTCCTGAAAATGATACACATCCTTAATTTGAATGTATTTGGTTTTTAAACCTTGTGCCTGCGTACCAATGGCAAATAAACCACAAAGTACTAAGAATACTATTTTTTTCATTTTTACAATAAGTTTATAAGTTGCTTTAAATGATGCACTTGCGTAACATTATCTGTGTTTTCTAATTGAAATTCGTTAAACCAAATAGCATGCATCCCTACATTTAACGCTCCGTGCACGTCGGCTTTTATGTTATCACCAATCATCACACTGTTTTCTGGTTTTACCTTAGCAGTTTTTAAGGCATATTCAAAAATGCCCGGATGCGGTTTTTTAACTCCTGCCCGCTCCGAATTGGTAACACTCACAAAATAATGATTCAATTTAGAGTTTTCAAGTTTCTTTTGCTGAACAGTTTCTGGACCGTTGGTAATAATGTGTAAACGGTATTTGTTTTTTAAATGATCTAAGGTTTCATGAGCATCCTGAAAAACGTGATTGTAATTGGTTAGGTTTTCAATAAAATAATCTGCAATGTGATCTATATGGTCATCGGTAACCGAAACTTTCAGAGCTGTAAAGGTATCTTTTAGTCGACCATAACGCAGGTCTTCACGCGAAATTTCTTCACGGGCAAATCGCTCCCAATACCCATCATTAATGGGTTTAAAATGCGTCATGAAATCATCTACCCCTTTCAATTGCATTTCGGTAAAAACCGCTTTAAAAGTTAGCGCAGAGTTTTTATCGAAATCATAAATGGTATGATCCAAATCAAAAAACAAATCGGTAATATGTTCTTTAGCCTTCATTATTTTTGATGCGTTATTACAGCGTTTTCAATATGGTAAATCCAATCGTCGATATCATCTGCGTTGTATCTGAACGTACCTTCCATGGTTACATAGGTATCGGTTTTTAATCGCGGTGTATCTCCTTTAAACTGAATCCCCATAATGGTTTCGGGTCCGGCATTTCCACAGAAAAAACACTGCGCAAATACATTTTTACTCAACGCATAAGTTTTATTGTCAATAGGTACAATAAATCCGCTGGCTTTAATTTTTTTCCCTTGTAAAGCTTTCAATGTACTGTTAATCATGGGGTACATAACTTCGCCGTAATGCGGATTTTTCTTTTTAATAAAATCAATCTGTCCCAATAATTTCCAAGTAACTTCGGTTGGGTTTTGATATTCAAAAGTAGTTTTTTCTTCTTTTTTACTTACAGAAAAGCTCATTAAAAAAACGGCTATTCCACAATAAACCGCAAAGGTTATTTTTTTAAGCATTTGACAATGTTTTAGATATGTTTAACGAATATGCCTTTATTGCCGGGATGATGGCTGCTAAAATTCCAACAGCTACTGTTGCCAGAAACAATAGTCCTTCTTCTTTCCATAAAAATTCAAAGGGATTAAATGCCATTTTAAATTCTTGCTGAGAAGAAACCGACAAAAAGTACAAACCAATTCTCCCAAAAATGATACCAAGAATGAATCCTGCAACACATAAAAAGACGCTTTCTAAAAGTACCAACCATAATAACTGCAGCTTAGAGGCACCTGTTATGCGCAAAAGAGCAAATTCATATTTACGTTCTTTTAAGGTATTGTATAACGCCACAAAGATACTAATACCCGAAATAAACATGATACCAAATGCCAGATATTTCAAAGCGGTAATACCCACGCCGAATAAAGCGAACAAACGATTAACCTCTAAAGCTGGCGATGCGGCTTGCATATCGGTATTTTGCGGGATGATACGTGGCCAGGTCATTTTAGCCATGTTGTTGCGTAACTTTAGTAATACTGCAGTAATTTCTTTTCCTTCGTGCGGATGATGGATTTCGCCTTCGGCATGTACGTGAGCTTCTTCGGTATGATCTTCGTGCTCATGATCGTGCATGTGCCAAACCGATTCAATATTCGATAATATTAATTGGTCAGCCACTTTACCCGATGGTTCTAAAACACCCACTACTTTATAAGCATGATGATCGTGCACCTCGCCTTCTTCGGCATCGCCATGTGTTCCAAAGAAAGTATCACCTATTTTTAAACCTATATTTTGTGCGATACTTGATCCTACAACTACTTCGAAATCGTTACTAAATACAGTTCCTTCGTTGATGGATAGCTTGAAATGATTAAAGTAATTATCGTTCGTTCCCACAATTTTATACCCCATGTAATTATCGCCATAAGCCAGCGGAACGGCACTTTCTACCATTGGGTTGTTCATCCAATTTTCAGCCTGTGGATACGGAATGTTCCCTGGCGGAGCATCTATTTGATAAACCGAGGAAAGAACCAATTGTAACGGACTTCCCTTTGCGCCCAACACCAAATCGATGTTATCCATTGATGCCGAAAATTTCTCTTCGAATTGTTTCTGAAGTAGAATTAATATCGATATAATAGAAACCGATGCGGTTAAAAGCACAATACTTAAAAACGTATTCAACGGTTTAAACCAGGTGTTTTTCCACGCTATTTTACTAATCATGACAAGGTAATTTGGTGGTTAAACAATGTTTTTAAACGTTGGTCGTGTGTTACAATTATTAATGATGATTGGTATTCTTTTGCCAGATCGCTCAACAATCGAGCTACAATTAAGGCATTTTCATCATCTAAACTCGATGTGGGTTCATCTGCCAAAATTACCGACGGATTGTTTATTAAGGCTCTGGCGATATTTACACGCTGTTGCTGCCCAATACTTAACTGATTGGGCAATTTGTGTACGTGTTCCTTCAACCCTAAATTATCTAAAATGCTTAACGCTTTTTCTTTAGCCTTTGATTTTTTAGCGATCCAAGATGCCAACACAACGTTATCTAACACAGAAAGTGCTTCAATAAAAAACGATTTTTGTAAAATCATTCCGATCGATT
>JAHAYQ010000268.1 GCA_018384465.1 Myroides sp.
TTCGGTCTGTACTGAAATCAAGGTATTATTGGGAATCCCAGCTTAAATCATAGATACCGTAAGGGATTTTATTCTTTATTTAAAACTTTGCAACAGAACCGCAAGTAGTAAGTTAGAATCTATCATTTCCTCTGTTATACCGTTGAATAATGTTAGCAATTTGCTTGCTCTTTTCCAAACAGATAATTTATCAGTAAGTAATTCAATATTATCTATCGGATTAAAGACTGACCAAAGGTTTTGATAGATAAAATACTGTTGATCAAAACTATCTAGTAATGAGAAATTTTTTCCTAACGAACTATATTCTAAGTTTTCACGGATAATTCGCATACAGAGAGAATGAAAAGTACCAATGTACATTTCATTAAGATCTAATTCAATCCTTTTTTCAATTAATTCATTAGAAATACGTGTTAAGAGTTCTTTGGCTGCTTTGTCTGTAAAGGTTGCGATAAATATATTTTCGGGCTTCACATGTTTAATTTGAATTAAGTACAATACTCTATTAACTAACGTAAATGTTTTTCCTGTCCCTGGTCCTGCTGAAATTAAGACAGGGCCTTCTGTGGTTTCAATAGCTTCTTTTTGTTGGGCATTAGCATTTCCGAAATCAAATTCTTCAAAACTTTCATCGTTCATAGTTTTAACCTCAATTCATTAATATTATAAGGTAAAAAATTATATGTATATTGCTACAATTATATCATTGAAACCAAGGCTAAAATAGTGAAAAATAGGCTGTTATCTAACAAAAAATCTTGATTTTTGATTTTCAATTTGCTACCGGAAGCGAAGTGCAAGTGGTGTAGCGAGCATAGTTGTACCCTATACAAGCTAAAATAAAAAATAAAAGCTTATACAGGATACAGCTTGTTCTACCGTCGCTTCGTTTGCGGAGCCACGCTTCACATCCATCGTTTGCTGGTGTTTTATCACGCCACAATCCCCTTCTATCAAACAGCCCAATAAAAGCATCGGATCGTGGCTACCGCTCTTGTCAGAGCCTGTTTGCCACCCTAGCCGTTAACGGTCGCTACCACCATTCGTACACACACGAAACGATGAAATCGTGCTTTCGTGTACTAGCATCAGTTATTGCGTCGGCTGATGCTTGACCTTTCCATTTAGTTGCTGATCTAACAGTACGCTGTTTGGCTTCAACGCTTGCTCTCTATTCAATTGTTTACAATCGTAGAATAGCAAGCATTTATTGGGTTTTAAATACACGAATACTTTTTGTAGTAAAATAGTACAATAGTAAGATAGTATAATAGTAAAGTAGTAAATTTCAAAGGATACTTTTTGTAGTAAGTTCGATTTTATGATATAATACTTTATGTAGTAAGAAAGTATTTACGCTTAGGAGGACTGACTTGATGGTTAATAAAGTTATGTTTGGCAATTTTAAGGGTGGCGTAGGGAAAACAACGAATTCAATCATGACTGCTTATGAATTGGCGAAAAAAGGATATTCTGTTTTAGTTTGCGATTTAGACCCACAATCTAATTCAACACAATTGTTATCACGCACGTATTATCTACAGAACGATGAACCGCTGACAATCGAAAAGACTTTAATGGTGGCACTGCAAGAGAAAGATTTATCTTCAGCTATCGTCAAAGTGATGGATAACTTGTTTCTATTGCCTTCAAATAAAGATTTTGTACAGTACCCGGACTTTTTAGAGTTAACCATTCCTACTACGACTCCTGAATATAAAAAAGAGCGTATTTCATACTTTTCTAAATTATTGAAGGATTTCGAAGATCAATTTGATTTCATTATCTTTGATGTACCGCCAACACTTTCTGTCTTTACGGATACGGCTTTATTTGCATCCAATCAAATCGTAATTGTTTTGCAGACGCAACAACGTTCATTGGATGGGGCGGAGGCCTTCTTTGAATACCTCCAAACTGTTTATAATGCATACCCTGAAACGGACTTTGACATTGCAGGTGTGTTGCCAGTGCTTTTAAAGAATGATAGTGGGTTGGATAATCAGATTATCAATGATGCTTCAGAAACTTTTGGCGAAAAGTTGGTATTTAAAACAATTGTTAGACATATGGAACGTTTGAAACGTTATGACCGGTTGGGGATTTCTGAACAAGGTTATACTGAGAAATTTGATTTCCACGATCGGAAAGTCCATGAATTATATAGTGAGTTGGTCGATGAGTTGATTAAAAGAGTAGGAGCGTGAGTAATTTATGGCGAAGGTGGAATTTAAAAAAGATCCCAATCGTGGGGTGAAAGAAAAGACCTACAAGAAAATTGATGAAACCAAAGCTTCTGAACCTAGCAAAACGTTCGATTTATCGAAATTCACTCCTGAAAAAAAAGAAGTGGAGAAGGTTGTTGAACCGGAACGGCAAACAACGATGGGACGTCCACGCAAAAATAAGGTTTATTCAACCATTCGAATTCAAAAGAATACAATTAATCGTATCAATGCCTTACAAAACACATTGGAATTTGATACGCAGGATGATTTAGTGGCTTCATTATTAGATCGACTTGAAAACCAGTTGGAGAATGAGCAACGGATTATGTTTGATATGTATATGAAGACCTATGAAGCCAGAGATAAGAAGAAATCGAAGTAAGAGAGAAATAGCTTTCTAAAAAAAGGGGATTTTAAAATGAGTTATATAATTCAAGCATGGGGGATTCGAAGATATGATAGCTGATAGATTTAATGTGTTAACGAGGAGGGATATCAATGAATGTTCACGGTGATAATTGGCGTTTGTTATATGAGGAATGTAACGAGCATTTAAGAGAACAAGATAGAAAAAGAGATCAAACAATTGCCTTTTTTGTCGCTTTAACGGGTTATTTTGTAGCTAAAGAATCTATACTAAGTGACAACTCATCATCATGGATACTATATTTACTATTATTTGTGGTTGGTATAATTATCGCTTTTATATTAGTTAGATATAAATCTTGGCATGAAAAATATGTATTAGCATCGATATCTATATCGACTGTAATGTTTAGTAACCACGAATTTTCAATCGAAGAGTTTAATAAGATATATATTGAGACTCAAAATAAAAAACATATATCATTCAAAAATGTTTTTTGGAGTTCCGAATCTCTAATTCTGAACGTCTACTTACTTATGAACGGATTAAATCTCTACTTTGTATTGTCT
>JAHAYQ010000276.1 GCA_018384465.1 Myroides sp.
ATTCGACAAAAAACCAAAAGTGTTATTTATTTATGCCCGTGGAGCCGGAAATTTAATGGTTGCTGGAAAAGAAACCCCGTTACACAGCATGATTGAATTAGCTGGTGCAGAAAATGCAGCTGCAGAATTGACCGATTTTAAACCATTAACACCCGAAGCCTTATTAACAACAAATCCTGACGTTATTTTAATGTTTGATAGTGGTTTACAAAGTTTAGGTGGTGTTGATGGATTGCTAAAAGTTGAAGGCATTGCCGCAACAAATGCTGGTAAAAACAAAAAAGTAGTTTCAATGGACGGTCAACTATTATCTGGTTTTGGACCGCGTTTGGGCGAAGCAGTTGTAGAATTGCATAACAAATTACAATAATGAAAAAAAAGGTTGCTGTTTACAAAACAACATTCTATGTAGTTTTAGTAATTGCTTTGGTAACAGCATTATATATGGGTGCTTACGATTTTAATCATTCGGTTTTTGAAATCGTAAGCACTTATTTAAAAACTAAAAATCACACTGCCGATTCGTTTGTACTTATTGAATTGCGCATTCCCCGAATTTTAATGGCTGTTTTAACAGGTGCTGCTTTAGCTGTAACCGGAACAAGTTTACAAGGTTTGTTTAAAAACCCTTTGGCATCGCCCGATTTAATAGGAATCACCTCTGGTGCCGTATTATTTGCCGCCTTAACCATTGTTTTTGGTTCAGCAGTTATGCACTTATTACCACCCTTTCTAAGTTATACGCTTTTAAGTATCATGGCTTTTATTGGCGCTTTATTAACCATGTGGTTTGTGTATAAAATGGCAACATCAAACGGTAAAACACACATACTTATTTTACTACTTTCAGGCGTGGCAATTGCTGCTTTAAGTGGAGCTGTTACGGGTTTTTTAACGTATTTATCAAGTGAAGAAGAATTAAGAAACCTTACTTTTTGGTCGTTAGGTAGTTTAGCTGGCGCTAATTGGTGGAAAGTTTGTATCGTATTTATCGTAGTAATTACCGGCAGTTACAGATTATTAAAAAAAGGAAAAATATTAAATGCTTTAATGCTGGGTGAAAAAGAAGCTGCCCACTTAGGGTTTGATATAGAAAAAACCAAGCGAGAAATCATCATAACATCTTCATTAATGGTAGGTTGTGTGGTGGCGTTCAACGGAACTATTGGTTTCATAGGATTGGTAGTACCTTATATTTTGCGATTTGTCTTTAATTCAAATTACAATATTTTGTTACCTTTATCAATGATCTTAGGTGCTGTAATTTTGTTAATTGCCGATACTATTAGCAGAATTATTGTATTACCCGCCGAACTACCAATCGGAATTTTAACAGCCATTATGGGCGCTCCGGTGTTTATCTCTATTTTGATTAATTATAAAAGGAAATTAAAATGATACAAATTCTCGATTTAAATTTTAAAGCAAAGGATCGGTTTCTGTTAAAAAACATCAATTTAGAAATTAACAAAGGGGAACTTATTGCGATTGTAGGACCAAACGGAGCAGGAAAATCGACCTTTTTAAGTTGTGTAGCAACTGAAATTCCGTATCAAGCACAAAAATTTTCTTTTAAAAATATCGATGTTAAAAGTTATAAGAAAGAAGACATACCTCATCATCGAGCTAAATTTTCTCAACATCAATCAGCTGAAATCAATCTAAAAAATTATGAAATTGTTTTGATGGGCAGATATCCTTATTTTAAAAACGATGCCGATACAACCGATATAGAAATCGTTGAAAAATGGATGAAGAAAACAGAAACAAAGCATTTAACCGATCGAGCTTACGAACAACTTTCGGGCGGTGAAAAACAGCGTCTGCATTTGGCACGGGTGTTCGCTCAACTTGAGAATAAGGTAGAAAATAAACTGCTCTTATTAGATGAACCTTTAAACAATTTAGATGTAGCTCACCAATTTAAGACCTTACATCTTATTAAAGAATTTACAGAACAAAAAAATACAGCTTTAGTGGTTTTACACGATTTAAATATTGCCGCACAATTTGCAGATCGACTTATTTTACTTAATAAAGGAAGTATTGAAATGTTTGATAAACCCACAAAAGTTTTAACCACAGAACGTATCACACGGGTATACCAATATCCTTGCATCATCACACCTCACCCACAAACACAACAACCAATAATATTATTTGGATAAATTAAAAAACTATGGATACAATAACAGATTTAAAAACACAATGGGATGCCCTTAAAAAAGAACAACCCCATTTAAGAATAAGAAACGCAGCACAAGTTTTAGGTGTTAGCGAAATGGAGCTATTAGCCACAAAAATAGGTAACGGCGTAACCAGATTAAAACCTGAAATGAAAGAAATTTTATCAGAAATTGAATCATTGGGTAAAGTAATGGCTTTAACGCGTAATGAAGAATGTGTTCACGAACGAAAAGGAGTTTATTTAAATGGTGATTTTTCAAATGCACACGCAGGCTTATTCGTTGGTGAAGATATTGATTTGCGTATTTTTTTAATGCACTGGAAAAAAGCATTTGCCGTTATTGAAGAAAACGCACGCGGAATTTCTAAAAGTTTACAGTTTTTTGGGAAAGATGGCGAAGCAATTCACAAAATATTTTTAACTCCAGATAGTATCGAAGCTGCTTTTGAAACGTTGGTTACAAAATATACAGATGAAAACCAAGATCCAATCGAAACAACAGAAGCTTATCAAATAAATTTAGACGAAAAGCCTGACGATGAAATTGATACCAAAGGATTTCAACAAGCATGGTTAGATTTAAAAGACACCCACAACTTTTTTACCATGCTACGCACTTTTGGAGTTACCCGTACACAAGCGTTGCGATTAGCCCCTTCAGCCTATCATGCACAACAAATTTCAAAAGACGCCATTGTTACTATGTTAGAAGAAGCCGTTAAAACAAAAACTCCAATTATGGTATTTACAGGAAACCGCGGTAATATTCAAATACATACTGGTCGAATCCGAAAAACTATGTGGCACCAAGATTGGTACAACATTATGGATCCTGATTTTAATATGCATTTAGACATGAGTAAAAT
>JAHAYQ010000002.1 GCA_018384465.1 Myroides sp.
GTATTCAAAAATATGCTAAAAATGAACGAAAGTTTGGCTTTATCAATGAAACATCGTCAAAAAATCAACAGTAAATAGCTTAAACAAACTATATTTTTAAAAAGACAAATGAAAAAAATACAAACCGGTTTTTTAGTCTCTTATGATTATGAAAAGTTAAAGAAATCTATACCACCTGTTTACAATGATTCTGATGAAATTTTTTTGGCATTAGATCGTGAAAATAGAACATGGACAGGTACAAAATTTGAAATTAATGATGATTTTTTTGCTTGGATCGATGCTTTTGATGTAGATAAAAAAATTACTATTTACCGAGATGATTTTTATATTCCAGAATTATCGCCAATTGATAATGATACCCGAGAACGTACCTTGTTGGGAGAAAAAATGGGTATTGGTAATTGGATTGTTCAAATTGATGCCGATGAAATTTTTTTAGATTTTGCTAAATTTGTCGAGACATTAAGAACGTACGATCATTTTTTAGATCAACCTGAAAAAAATAAAGTGCAATTTTCGGGTTTTTTAATCAATATTTATAAATATTTAGATAACGGACTTTTGTATGTAAACGATGCCACAAAGTTTATGGTTGCAACAAATTATCCAAATTATAAACGGGCACGTAACACCAAAGAACGCGTGATTTATGTGCCGCATTATGCTTTGCACGAAACACTTTCACGAACCGAAGAAGAATTGGTTTTTAAGATATCGAATTGGGGACATAAAGATGAAATTAATTCGGAATTTTTTACCAAATGGAAATCGGCAAACGAAACAAACTATGGGCAATTAAAAGATTTGTTTTACCTTGATCCTAAAATATGGAAATCTTTAGGTTATTTTCCAAGCGAAGATTTAAACCAAATTAAAGGTTTTATTAAAGACAATCCCAATCTTAAAAAATCTAAATTATGGATTTTTAAAAAGAATTTTGGGCAATGGTTTAAACATTTAATCAAATAAATTAATGAAAATAGCCTTACTTATATCAACTTATAACTGGCCCGAAGCTTTAGAGCTGATTTTTAAAAGCATTAATGAGCAAACCGTATTGCCCGATGAAGTATTAATTGCCGATGACGGATCAACTGAAGAAACCAAAAAATTAATAGATGATTTTACCCAAAAAAGTACATTTAAGGTAATTCATGTTTGGCACGAAGACCAAGGTTTTCGCAAAGCTATTGTGTTAAATAAAGCCGTGGCTCAAAGCAGCTGTGAATATATCATTCAAATTGATGGCGATTGTATTATGCATCCTGATTTTATTGCCGATCATAAAAAAAATGCTAAAAAAGGTTTATACTTGTATGGTACCAGAGCAACAATTACTAAAAACGCATTGCCAAGGATTTTTAACCAAAAACAAACAAAGTTCCATTTTTTTTCTAAAGATTTAAAAAAACGGACACGAACCATTCATAGTAATTTATTATCTGAATTATATAAACCGCATCAATATTTTTCTGATAATTTCAGAGGGTGCAATGTATCGTTCTGGCGTAGTGATTTTATTAAAATTAATGGCTATAATGAAGTGTTTGAAGGTTGGGGCAGAGAAGATAGTGATTTAGTAATTCGTATGGGTAATATGGGTATTTGGGCTAAAAGATTACGTTATGCCGGCATTGTATATCATATTTATCATAAAGAAAACCCGCGCGATCAGTTAAAAGAAAACGATTTACTTCAGCATAAATCAATTCAAGAAAAAATTATACGAACAGAAAAAGGAATTTCGCAATATTTGTAAAATGAAATTAGTTGTACAGCCACAGTTTAGCTATTTAAAAGCCGAGATTGAAACCGCTATTGAGCAATTTAATAATCAAGGAACACTTTTGGTTAAAGGAAGCCGAAATACCATTAAAATTTTCCCTTTAAACAATCAGTTACTAAATATTAAAGCATTTAAAAAGCCTAATTTACTGAATGCTTTTGTATACAGATTTATTCGCGATTCAAAAGCAAAACGTTCGTACAATTATGCTCTGCGGTTGTTAAATAGTGGTATTGGAACACCACAGCCTATTGCATTTGCTGAATATAATAATGGAATTGGATTAGGTAAAAGCTTTTATGTTTGCGAACATATTACCACAGAATATACCTACAGAGATTTGGTTGAAACGCCCGATTTAAAAAATCACGAGGAAATATTGCGTGCATTTACACGCTTTTGTTTTAAGTTGCACGAAGCAGGGGTAGAGTTTAAAGATCATTCGCCAGGAAATACGCTGATAAAAATAAATGAAGATCAGTCGTACTCGTTTTATTTAGTTGATTTAAACAGAATGCAGTTTCATGCCGATATGACATTCGATCAGCGGATGTATAATTTACGCAGGTTAACACCTAAAAAAGAAATGATTGCTGTTATGGCAAACGAATATGCGAAATTATACACGCAAAAAACTGAAACCGAAATTTTTAGTTTAATGTGGAATTTAACAAGCCAGTTTCAAATGAAGTTTCATCGGAAACAAAGAATGAAAAAACGTATTAAATTTTGGAAGAAATAACGGTTACTTATTTTGTAATCGTTTCATTTCTTTGTATCGTTCCCAAATAGAATA
>JAHAYQ010000015.1 GCA_018384465.1 Myroides sp.
AAAAAAGAACAAGACCTGTAAAATTAAAATAGCATAAAACCACAGTTTAAAAGACAGCTTTTTGGTTTTGTGTCGGTATTTGTTCATGCCAATCCACGCACCCAATGTGCCGCCAAATGCAGCTACGGTCAACAAATTTTTCTCAGAAATGCGTCGTTTGCCTTTAATAGCTCGTTCTTTATCTAAATGATACAGGCTAAAAGCAATGTAATTGATAAGGACTAAATAAAGGAATAGAATTTTCATGATATAATTATTGCGGTAAAGGTAGTATTTTTGCAGTTCAAAATTCATACAATGAACCAAATTCAATATATAAAAAACCAGGTAAACGTTTCGGATGCCTCTATCAAAAATACCTTAGAATTATTAGCCCAAGACTGTACCATTCCGTTTATTGCCCGTTACCGAAAGGATAAAACCGGTAATTTAGATGAAGTACAAATCGAACAGATTCAAAAATCGGCTGTTCAATTTGATACCATTGTAAAAAGAAAAGAAGCGGTGCTAACTTCGATTGAAGAACAAGGTCAACTGACTGATTTTTTGAAAGATAAAATTCAGAATTCTTTTGATTTGGTCGAAATTGAAGATTTATATCTTCCCTTTAAAAAGAAACGAAAAACCAAAGCCGATACTGCACGCGAAGCTGGATTAGAACCTTTGGCAAAAATGATTATGTCGCAAAATATCGAAGATTTAGAATATACTGCCGAAAGATATTTAAACAGTAAAGTTTTTTCTTCTGAAGATGCTTTGCAAGGAGCACGTGATATTATTGCCGAATGGATTAATGAAAATATTTTTGTTCGTAAAACACTTCGCAGAAAATTCCAACGCGAAGCTGAAATTTCTACTAAAGTCATCAAAACCAAAAAAGACGAGGATGCTGCACAAAAATTCGAACAATATTTTGACTGGCAAGAGCCTTTATACAAAGTGGCTTCACATCGTTTGTTGGCAATGTTGCGTGCTACAAATGAAGGTTTTGTACGATTAAATGTTTCCATTGATAAAGAAAAAGCCTTGAATTTTATTGAGGAAACCATTATTAAAAAACCGCAGCACGAAGAAACAACTTATCAAATTAAACAGGCAATTGCCGATGGTTACAAACGATTGTTAGAACCTGCGTTGTCTAACGAAGTGTTGCAGGAATATAAACTCAAAGCCGATTTACAGTCGATTGGTGTTTTTTCTGAAAATTTAACGCAGTTGTTATTAGGTGCTCCGTTAGGAGAAAAGCGTGTTTTGGCAATAGATCCGGGTTATAAAACAGGTTGTAAAGTAGTGTGTATTGACGAAAATGGAAATTTGTTATACAACGAAACCATTTTTCCACACGCACCTCAAAAAGATATTGCTATGGCGACAAAAAAAATCCGTTCTATGGCAAATTCCTATAGAATTGATGCTATTGCCATTGGTAACGGAACGGCAAGTCGCGAAACGGAGTTTTTCATTAAAAAAGTAGCTTTCGATAAGCCAATACAAGTTTTTATAGTGAACGAAGCCGGTGCGTCGGTGTATTCAGCCTCAAAAATTGCCCGTGATGAATTTCCTACTTACGATGTTACTGTTCGCGGTGCCGTTTCCATTGGTCGCAGGTTACAAGATCCTTTGGCAGAATTGGTAAAAATCGATCCAAAATCAATTGGAGTAGGTCAGTACCAACATGATGTAGATCAAACCTTGCTAAAACAAGAATTAGACAATGTGGTAATGCGTTGTGTTAATAAAGTGGGAATTAACCTAAACACGGCAAGTAAATCGTTATTGAGTTATGTGTCGGGAATCGGAGAAAAATTAGCGGAGAATATTGTTAATTATCGAACAGAAAACGGAGCTTTTACCAACCGGAAAGAATTAAAAAATGTACCTCGATTAGGAGAGAAAGCCTATCAGCAAGCCGTTGCTTTTGTGAGAATTGTTCATGGAGATTTGGTGTTTGATAATTCTGCATTGCATCCTGAAGCTTATTCGTTAGTGGAAAAAATGGCGAAAGATTTAAAAGTACAAGTCGATCAATTAATCGGAAATAAAGATTTGATTCAGAAAATTGATCCATCAAACTATATTTCTGAAACTTTTGGTCAACATTATATTTCTGATGTGTTGAAAGAGTTAGAGAAACCTGGATTGGATCCTCGTAAAAATGCCAAAATATTAGAGTTCGATCCTTCTTTAAAATCAATTAACGATGTAGAAGTGGGTAAAGTATATAACGGCATCGTAAATAACATTACTAATTTTGGTTGTTTTGTTGATATTGGTATCAAAGAAAGTGGTTTGGTTCACATTTCACAACTAAAAGAAGGTTTTGTTTCAGATGTAAATGAAGTCGTAAAACTGCATCAGCATGTAGAAGTAAAAGTTTTAGAAGTTGATTTGCAAAAAAAACGACTACAATTAACAATGGTTATGTAGAAATTTGTAAATTTACACATGATTTAGTGGAAACAATACCCACTTCGTGTAAATAACAACAACTGGTATATTTGTAAATTCACAATAAATAAAAATAAAAATAATTTTAAGTGGTTGATTATTAGTATTTTGTGTTTTTATCAGGTGTTTTAAGCAATTTTTTTTACTTTGGTCTCTTATTTGTTATAGATATAATAGAAAAGGAAATAAACAAAATTGTTATGAAAAAGGATATCACCTAATTTAATAGCGTGATATTAAAGAAAAAGAAAGTAGTGTTTTTATTATGTTTTATAAGGGATACCCGTCTGAAGCTTTTCAGGCGGGTATTTAATTTTAAATTGTTCCAAGTTAAGAGCACTTTCGTCAGTTCGACCTTGTTGAGAACTTATCAAATAAAAAAAGATGCACTTGGCATCTTTTTTACTTTTATTCAGATTTTGTATCTGTATCGTTTTTCTTAGGATTTGACGTAGCTCCGCTATCATCCTTCGTAGCATCTTTAAATTCTTTTATACCAGAACCTAATCCTTTCATAAGTTCAGGGATTTTTTTACCCCCAAATAGTAATAGTATAACCACTACTATTAAAATAATTTCGGTAGCACCAAATCTTGAAAACATAATTTATCAGTTTATTTATCCGTATTGTTTTTTTGATCCTCTTCTTTGGTAGCATCTTTAAATTCCTTTATCCCCGATCCTAATCCACGCATTAATTCCGGAATTTTTTTACCTCCAAACAATAATAAAATAACAGCTACAATTACTATTATTTGCCATGGCGATGGCATTGCTAAAAATACAGCTAACGTATTCATATTGTAATATTAATAATTTATACAAAGATAATATAAAAATACACAGCCCTTAATTTTTGTTGGCTTAATTTTAACTAACAAAATTAAATGCATTAATTTTATAATTTTCTATATACAATTTCTGAGCTTTTGTTCGCTGCTGCTAAAATATTGTCGATTTTTGTATAAAATTAAATAATCAAGTATGTCCTTAAGATCGTTTTTTGCCAAAATATTTGCCAATATAGTTGTAATGCAACAACAAAAATGGATGATACGACCTGTTGAGACCCAGCAACAAGTTTTTAATTCATTAATCAGTCAGGCTAAATTTACACAGTTTGGAAAAGACCATCTTTTTTCCAATATAAAAAATTATAGCGATTTTAAACAATTAGTACCTATACGCGATTATGAAGCTTTAAAGCCTTATGTAGAACGAGTAGTTGCTGGCGAAAAAGATATATTGTGGAAAGGAAAACCGCTGTATTTTGCTAAAACTTCGGGTACAACTTCGGGGGTCAAGTACATTCCTATATCAAAAGAATCTATGCCTTCTCATGTTGCAGGGGCACGTAATGCTATTTTGTTTTATATACAAGAAACAGGAAAGGCTGATTTTGTTAATGGAAAGATGATTTTTTTACAAGGTAGCCCCGAAATGCACGAACAAAATGGCATTAAGGTAGGTCGATTATCAGGTATTGCAGCACATTATGTTCCTAAATATCTGCAAAAAAACCGATTGCCAAGTTGGGAAACTAATTGCATTGATGATTGGGAAACAAAAGTTGATGCCATTGTTCAAGAAACTAAAGATCAAAACATGACGGTTATTTCGGGCATTCCTTCTTGGGTGCAAATGTATTTTGATAAATTGATCCACGTTTCGAGTAAAAAGGTAGGCGATTTGTTTAAAAATTTTAATTTGTTTATTTACGGAGGCGTCAATTACGAACCTTATCGTAAAAAGTTTGAGCAATTAATAGGTAGAAAAGTTGATAGCATTGAATTGTATCCTGCATCAGAAGGTTTTTTTGCCTATCAAGATTCCCAAAAAGAAAAAGGCATGTTACTTTTACTAAACGCCGGAATTTTTTATGAATTTGTAAAAGCAGATGAATTTTTTACTGAAAACCCTAAAAGATACACAATAGGCGAAGTAGAATTAAACGTTAATTATGTATTAATCATCAGTACAAACGCTGGGTTGTGGGCATATAATATAGGCGATACCGTAATGTTTACCTCTTTAAAACCGTATAGAATAACCGTAACGGGTAGAATTAAACATTTTATATCGGCTTTTGGTGAACATGTTATTGGTAAAGAAGTAGAGCAGGCATTACAACAAGTACTGAGTGATAGCGATGCGCAAGTGACCGAATTTACTGTAGCGCCACAAATAAATCCTGAAACAGGTTTACCTTATCACGAATGGTTGATTGAATTTGAAAACGAACCAGCCAATTTAGAAGCATTTGCGTTGAAAATAGACGATGCATTGTGTAAACAAAATAGTTATTACAACGATTTAATTGTTGGCTCGGTTTTACGTACCTTAGTAGTTACAAAGGTTCCACAAGGAGGTTTTAATGAATATATGAAATCGGAAGGAAAGTTAGGAGGACAAAATAAATTACCGCGGTTATCAAACGATCGAAAAATTGCTGATTTTATTCATACAATCAAATAAGGTAAAAATTCATTGGTTTCAATACTAAAAGCGGTAATTCAAAATAATAAGTTATGAGAAAGATACTTTTTTTATTGATGTTTATTAGTATGTACGGTCAGGCTCAGGTAAGCGGCAAGGTAGTCAACCAAGACCAAAAGCCTATACAATATACCAATATATGGGTGCAAGACGGTAGCGACGGTACTACAACCGATTCGTTGGGATTGTTCAACATACCTACGGCATTGGCAACAGATACTTTGGTTTTTAATGCATCGGGTTATGAAATGTTTAAGGAAGAAGCCCAAAATACAGAACAGGTTGTGTTGCAAGCATACGAAATACCACAACCAGCATTAATTAGACTTCCCGAAAAGTATCTGCATCATACCATTGGCGATGCTCATTACGAAAATATGTATTTTCAACCAGGAAATGTGCCTTATATGTATGGGCGTTTTTTTGAAAATAATGATGAAATAAAAGATGTTCAGTTTGTAGATCGAGTAATTTTTTACACGAAAAGTGCCGTTGCCGATGCCACTGTAAAAATACGGTTGATGCGAATGGACGAATATGGGTGTCCAAGTAATGATTTACTTATAACACCAATCATTACTTCGGTAAGAAGAGGAAACCGTAAAAATGTTATTAAGGTTTTAGAACATAACGTAAAACTGCCTAAAGATGGTATTTTTGTAGCTATAGAATGGTTAATGACAGAAAATAATCAGTTTAGACCAGCGAATTTTGTAAAAGCAGAACATTTATTTGAAGATTATCGCTACCAACCCGATGTAATGAATAATAAAGTAGAAAAAACCACTTCGTTTCGATATATGCATGGAGAGTGGTTTCCAAACGATCAATTTCAGCCCCGAAATCCCAATGCTCCACGAGAAATTGTAGATCCAGCCATTGGGTTGATTTTATCAAACTAAAAAGTAAAAAAACGTACATTGTATTAATGTTGAAGCAAATAAATATTTGAAATTACAAGTTTCACATTTGATATTAATACAACCAAGATGAAAAATTTAAACAACTACAATTTAATAATAAGAAAGTTATAAAATTCCGATAGCTGAAGCCTGACAACTGATGACTATAAAAAAATAAATATGACAGAAATAAAATACATTACAAGAACACGATCTCAAGAATCATCGGCTGCTATAGAACGCATGTACATTACTATGCGCCATTTATTTAACCGTGGTTTTTACAAACCTATGGGTGTTTCGGGCGAAACCTTGCGCGAGGCTTTATTACAATTACGTCCAGAAATTTATGGTTCAATAGCCGATGAAAAAGTAGAACTCAACGGATTATTATACGTTATAGAACGCTTGCCTATTGGTATTGAAGAGTGCCGATATATTAATTTAACTTCAGACGAAGGCTATTCGCAATCTCATTTTGAGGCTATTGTACCTCCTAAACGCCGCCGAAATTGTTACAGAATTGATGAAGAGCAAATGAATGTTGAAATTACTCGTGGCAGATCAGACATATACGATGTTTTAACACATTTAACCTTTATGTTTGTAGAGTCGCACAAAATAATGGATAAAATCTTAATAGATGATGATGAAAATCTTTCGCGAGATTGGTTAAAATTAGAACAAGCCGTTTTAAAAGGCGAGCCTCTTACATTAACCGAACGAGAAATTGCTATCTCACATACATCTATCATTATTGGTAGAACCTTTGCAGAAATCAATACTATTTACGACGCTTTTGCTACAGAAGATCGCCCTGATCGCTTTCTTAGTGTGATTTATTGGCTTGGGAAAATTGCGTTAGAAGAAGTTTTGGAAAACAACAAAAGAACTATTACTTTTAGTCCGATATTGCGCGAACGTTTAGGACATCATATTTACGGTGAAATATGGGCTAATAAAATAAAAACCGAATTACAGCGATTACAATTATTAAACAGACCATTACACATAATAAGTGCCAATATGCACAGTGTAATGAATGCTATTTTTGCTGAAGATGTTTTAAAGAACAAGTTAAAAGGGAAAAAATCGTTAGATGTTTATCAAGAATTAAGCAAAACAGAAAACAGCGATTTACGTGCTATGGTTGCCGAGCGGGCTACTAATGAGGGAATGTTGTTTTTGCCAGATACATCGGGTACTAATATAGACGTTCAGATATTTGATACTGCTAAAATACAGTTTCAAAACACCTCGTTCAAAAACTATGTACAACCTGAAAAGGAACATGAAAAACCGGTTTTAATTGTTATGGATTATGCTTTTGGCGAACAAGCGTATGAAACCATAGACGAATTACTGAAACCTTTTCATAAAGACGTGCATTTAAATGTGCAATCGGTGTCGGTAATGGGTAAAGCCGGAATATTAGTTGGAAATAAAGGCGATATTATGATACCAACTGCCCATATAAACGAAGGTACGGGCGATAACTATCCTTTTGAAAACGAATTAAAAGTTGCTGATTTTGAAGGATACGATCTGCCTGTTTTTGGCGGAACAATGATTACCGTTTTAGGAACATCATTACAAAATAAAGATTTATTAAAATTTTTCCACGATTCTACCTGGCGAGTAATAGGATTAGAGATGGAAGGTGCCCATTATCAAAAAGCTATACAATCGGCATCAAAAATAAGAAAAAGTATCAATCCAAATGTAAAAGTACGTTACGCGTATTATGCATCCGATAATCCTTTAGAAACCGGAAGCACGTTAGCCTCAGGCGGATTGGGAACAACAGGCGTAAAACCAACGTATTTAATAACCATAAAAATATTAGAACAAATTTTTAATTGTTAGCAAAGTATGAATACAGACCAAAATAAAAACACTGAAAATAATGTAAATCAAGAAATTGATTTGGTATATCTTTTCCGAAAGATTGGGAGTTTCTTTAAAAATATCCAATTTGGTATTTATCGTTTTATTTCATTCTCAATTAAAAAAATCATTTGGATTGCCGGCATTATTATTTTAGGTGTTGGACTTGGTTATTTTGTGCAAAATTCGCGCCCGCAAACTTATAAACATGTTGCGGTAGTTGCTACCAATTTTGATACAGCCGAATTGTTGTACGAAATGGTTGATCAATCTTCGATTGTGAATATTGAAAAAGTTGAGGTTTCTCCTAGAATCGATTTGTTTAATCTGGCAGTTGAAGATGAAAAGAATTTAAGAACGCTTGAGTTTTTGAATAAAGCCGGAATGAATCTTACGAAATACAAGAAAGGTTCGAAAGAAGAAAAATTATACCGATATCATGAATTGAAAATTTATACGAAAGGAAGAGACGAGCAACAAAAAGTGATAGACGCGTATTTAGATCCTATTAATAAAAATCCATATTACATTAACAGACAAAAAGTTGAGTATAAAAATAACTTGGCTAAGCGAGATGAATTGTTAAAATCTATTGAAGGAATTAATAAGATTTTTAATCAATTTGATGTTCAAAAAACGGCTCAGGTCGAAGTTAATTCTTTCGATAAAATGGACGAATTGGTAAAAAGTAAAAACTTATTACTAAAACAATTAAACCAACTCGATGTTGAATTAACAGAACAAAGTAAAGCGGTGTATCCAACTATTAGCGCTTACAATTTAAGCGACGGAAAATGGTCTTTAATGATTACATATCCTCTTATAGGATTGTTACTTTTCTATATTCTTTCTTGGTTTTACAATTGGTATATTTCTATTAAAAAAGAATATCAATCAGTAAAATAAAATTAATCTGTAATGATTAAACAGATTTTTGATAAAATAAAAAGCAATAACTTGCTAAAACGAAGTATCGTCACGCTTTTACTGCGCGTTTTAGGTGTGGCTACTTTATTTGGATTTACTTGGTTTCTTACGAATAATTTTGAAGAAAAAGTTATTGGCGAATATGAAACAATTCGGACCTTTTTATTGGTAATGGGAAGTGTTGCACTTTTAGGAACCGAACAATCTATTTTTTATTACGCAGGAAAATATCAAGCACTTGGAAAAACGGAAGCTTTAGAAAACATTTATTTTAAAATGCTTCAATTAATTTTAATGAGTTCCGTAGTTATAGGAATCATTTATTTCTTTTTACCTAAATCTTTGATT
>JAHAYQ010000017.1 GCA_018384465.1 Myroides sp.
GTTTTTATAGAAGAGAAATCGCCTACGTTTTTATCAATTTGCGCACTCACAAAAGTTTGAAACCCTAAAAATACCGCTGTAATTAAAAATTGATTTTTCATTCTTCACTTACTTTTTTTATCAACGTAAAATCTAATTGTTTTTTAACTAAATCTGCATTTTTTACTTTTACGATTACTTCATCGCCCAACTGTAATAAACTTTTGGTTACTTCACCTACTAATGCAAATTGCTCGGGATCAAAAGTGTAGTAATCGTCTTTAATTTCGCGAATACGAACCATGCCTTCGCATTTGTTTTCTACAATTTCAACGTAAATTCCCCATTCGGTAACACCTGAAATAACACCCAAAAACTCCTCGTCTTTATGATCCTGCATAAACTTTACCTGCATGTATTTTATACTGTCGCGTTCAGCATTTGCAGCCAAATTTTCCATTTGCGAACTGTGTACACATTTCTCTTCGTATAGTTCTTCGTCTGCCGATTTTGCTCCGTCTAAATACTGTTGAAGCAATCTGTGTGCCATTACATCGGGGTAACGACGAATAGGCGAGGTAAAGTGCGAATAATAATCAAACGCCAAACCGTAATGCCCAATGTTGTCTGTAGAATACGCGGCTTTACTCATACTGCGAATTGCCAAAGTATCTACCATATTCTGTTCTTTTTTACCTTGAACATCGCTTAACAACTTATTCAACGATTGTGAAATTGTACTTTTTGATTTAAAATTGATGCCATATCCAAATTTAGAAATCACCGATTGTAAATTGAATAATTTGTCTTGATCGGGTTCATCGTGAATACGATAAATGAATGTCTTCTTTTGTTTTCCGATAAATTCAGATACTTTCCGATTTGCCAGCAACATAAACTCTTCAATTAAATGATTGGCATCTTTAGAAACTTTAAAGTAAACACCTGTTGGTTCGTCGTTTTCATCTAAATGGAATTTTACTTCCACTTTATCAAACGAAATAGCTCCGGCTGCCATGCGTTTAGCACGTAACTTTTTAGCCAAATCGTCCATTGTTATAACAGCATTTACAATTGAATCATCAATAATTTGCTCTTCGTTGGTTAGCGAAATATCGGCAGGAATTTTGTTTCCTTTGGTTTCAATAATAACCTGTGCTTCTTCATACGCCATGCGTTTATCAGAATAGGTAACTGTTCTTCCAAACCAAGAATCTACAATTTCGGCTTTTTTATTTAAAGTGAAAACAGCAGAAAAGGTGTATTTTTCTTCGTTAGGTCGCAAAGAACACGCAAAATTCGATAGTACTTCAGGCAGCATCGGCACTACGCGATCTACCAAATAGATCGATGTAGCACGGTTGTAAGCTTCTTCGTCTAAAATAGTGCCTTCTTGCACATAATGAGAAACATCGGCAATGTGTACGCCAATTTCGTAATTTCCATTTTCTAATTCTTGAAACGATAAGGCATCGTCAAAATCTTTGGCATCGCGCGGATCAATCGTGAAGGTCAATACATCACGCATATCTCTACGTTTTGCAATTTCTTCTTCGGTGATTGATGTGTCTAATTTCTGAGCGAAAGTTTCTACTTCGATAGGAAATTCGGTTGGTAAACCATATTCAGCCAAAATAGCGTGCATTTCAGTATTATGTTCGCCTGGTTTTCCTAAAACCTTAATGACTTTTCCGTACGGATTGTTCGCTTTTTCAGGCCAGTCGGTCATTTTTACCAATACCACATCGCCGTTTTCTGCATCGCCAAATTTTTCTTTCGGAATAAACAAATCCACATACATTTTAGGGTTTGCCGAAACCACAAAAGCAAAAGTGCCACTCATTTGAATTACACCTACAAATTCGTCTTTTTTGCGTTCAATCACCTCAATTACTTCGGCTTCTGGTTTTTTGCCTTTGCGTTTGTTGTAAATGTAGGCTTTTACTTTATCGCCATGTAACGCTTTGTTAAGGTTGTTTGCAGGAATAAAGGCATCTTCTTCAAAATCGGGTGAAACAAAATAGGCGGTTTTGCGCGATGTCATATCAATTACACCTTCAAAATAACTGCTTTGTTCGGCAATTCTGAATTTACCGCGTTCGGTTTCTTCTATTTTTTGTTTGCTTAAAAGGTATTTTAATTCTTTAATGATTTCGTTTCTTCCTTTGGTATCGGTTACTTCAAAAACTGCAGCAATTTGTTTGTAATTAAAAGATTTTGAACTGTTTTTTGAAAGTAATTTTAAGATTTTAGTTGAAAAATCTTTTTCTTTTTTATTGAATTTTTTGATTCTTTTTGTCATATATAATTTTCAATCTGCTTAAAAAGCATAATTCTTATTAAAGGTACAAAATTAAGTATCTAGAAATGTTTTTTTAATGATTTTTTATGAATTGTTGGATTCAAGAGATAAATGCAACAAGTTTATTTGTTTTTAATTTTTGATCGTTTACTTATGTATAATTGATTGGTTATCAATATTCTGTTGTCTTTAGAATGACATCTCTTTACGATACCTTTTGCCTTTAGTTCTCAAATGTTTATAGCTTTCCACCGTTTCGTTTATCCTTCCAATTGTAAATAGTGTAAAATATTGGATTGAACTGTATCATTAAAACGACAATATTTTTTTCTTTTGATGTCATTTCTCTGCTTTGAGCTAAAACATCTTGTATAAACCATTTTTACCATCAGAATTTCTTTTAATTTCTATAGAAACAACGGATTTATCTCTGCCAATAAAATCAGCTATTTTAGAAATTCCTTTACTCAGATTAAGGTAAGTTTCTATTTTGTATCTTTGTTTTTAGTGTTAAATGTGGTGTAGTTTTGTAGTGGAGTGCCACAAAATAAGCTAATTTTTCGCCACCGAGTTTTTTTAAATGTTGTTACAACAATTATTAAATTTAAGAAATAAAAGGGAGTTATGAAAAAATATTACATAATCTTAATAAGTTGTTTTTGGATGTTTTCTTGTAAGGAGGTAAAAAAGCAAGAAAATCAAGAGAATGAACATTCAAGTCATCAATTAGGTATAGAGCATGTATCGCATCCTGATTTATTACATTGGCTACAGTATTATCAAACGACAATAGACAGTAGTTTTAGCATTGATAATTTTGTATTTGAATTGGAAACCGAAATTCCCAAAACTGAAGGATCGGTACTGGCGCTATTTGATGATTCATTTGATAAAATCTATACCGATTTTTTAATTTATAGTCCTAATCAGAAAAAATATATTGACATTGACAGCTATCAGTGGAGTTTAGATACAAATACAAATGCGCCTATGTTTGAAGCCGATCAAGAAATTACTTTAGTAGATTTAGAAAGTGAAAAAGCATGGCGTATTGGTTTTTTAGGACCATCGTACGTGGTAGAAAATGCGTTGTGGCAGAATGATTCTATTGTATTGCTTTTACAAAATTCTTACGATCAAGTGCCGTCTATCCAAAAAGTAAACGTAAATACCTTTAGCAAATCAACTTATAATTATAACGATACATTAGCTAAAAAATCAGATTACAGAATAATACGAATTAATAAAATTTTAAATAATGAATAAGATATATTACTTGAAAACTTGTGATACATGCAAGAAAATTTTAAAGCAAATTAACAATTTAGAGCAGTTTGAATTACAAGATATCAAAACCGATCCTTTAACAGCTTCACAGTTAGCTGAAATGTATCAACATACCAATAGCTATGAAGCATTGTTCAATAAACGAGCACAATTATACAAACAAAGAAATTTAAAAGACCAACAATTAACCGAGCAAGACTATAAAGATTTATTATTAGAACACTACACCTTTTTAGGTCGACCGGTCGTCTTTTTTAAAGATGAATTATTCGTAGGAAATGCTGCTAAAACAATTAATAACATGTTGGAAAAGGTGAATTTTTAATTTAAAAGCTTGTAAATAATAATTCATTTAACTATTTTTAACAAAATTTAAGAAAAATAAGAGATGAAAAAATTATTTGCAGAGTTCTTTGGAACTTTTTGGTTAGTTTTTGGAGGATGTGGCGCGGCTGTTTTTGCGGCAGGTGTACCAGAAATTGGCATGGGTTAGCAGGTGTATCGCTTGCATTTGGTTTAACTGTTTTAACAATGGCGCATGCAGTAGGGCATATTTCGGGTGGTCACTTTAATCCGGCAGTACTTTTTGGCTTAATGGTAAGCGGTCGTTTTCCAGCTAAAGATTTAGCTCCGTACATAGTTTCACAACTATTAGGCGCAACAGCAGCTGCGGCTTGTTTGTATACCATTTTAAGTGGAGCAGGTGCATTCTCAGTTGAAGGTGCGGGTGCATTCGCTACCAATTTTTATGAAATGGAAGGATATGCAGGAAGAAGTTATAGTATGGGCGCTGCTTTTTTAGCAGAGTTTTTATTAACAGCCTTTTTCCTAATCATCATTTTAGGAGCTACCGATAAATGGGCAAACGGTAAATTTGCAGGTATAGCCATTGGTTTGGCGTTAACGTTAATCGATTTAATATCTATTCCTATCACCAATACATCAGTGAACCCGGCTCGTTCTACTTCACAAGCGTTGTTTGTACAAGGCGAAGTGTTGTCGCAATTGTGGTTATTTTGGTTGGCGCCTATTGCCGGAGCCATTGTGGGCGGATTGATTTATAAGTTTTTATTACAAAAAGAAGAAGCTTAATTTTCTTCAATATTCTAAATTAAAGCTGTCTGATTTTCAGACAGTTTTTGTTTTATAATAGTTTGTTGATTTTATACCAATTATATTAACTTTGCAGCTTATATTTTGTAATATATGATATATTCAATGACAGGTTTTGGTAAAGCGTCAGTGCAATTGCCATTAAAAAAAATTACGGTAGAAATAAAATCGCTCAATTCTAAAAACTTAGACTTAAGCGTTCGTTTACCACAAGCTTATAAAGAAAAAGAACTAGCAATTCGCAATGTAATTGCACAGCAGTTAGAACGTGGAAAAGTTGAATGTTCGGTTTTTATAGAAGTAACCGGCGAAGAAACATCGGCTACTTTAAATGCGCCTATTGTTAAAGCGTATATTGCCCAAATGAAAAATATTATTCCTGATGCCGATGCGACCGAATTAATGAAAATGGCGGTGCGTATGCCCGATGCTTTGAAGGTAGATCGTTGTGAAGTAGATGAGCAAGAGTGGAACGAAATTGTAAAAGTTTTAAATCAAGCACTCGTAAATATCAATGAATTTCGTAAACAAGAAGGCGAAAAATTAGGCACAGATTTTCAACAACGTATCCAAAATATAAGAAGCTTTATGCAAGAAGTAGCTACTTATGAAGAAGAACGTATTACGAATGTTAAAGAACGTTTGTTGCAGAATTTAAAAGAGTTAGAAGTAAATATCGACGAAAGTAGATACGCACAAGAAGTAGTGTATTACATTGAAAAACTAGATATAAACGAAGAAAAAGTGCGTTTAACTAACCATTTAGATTACTTTGTAGAAACAATTAATGCGCAAGAGCACAGTGGTAGAAAGTTAGGATTTATTGCGCAAGAAATGGGTCGTGAAATAAACACTATGGGATCTAAATCAAACCATTCAGAAATGCAGAAGTTGGTGGTGAAGATGAAAGATGAATTAGAAAAAATTAAAGAACAAGTATTAAATATTTTATAATTGAATAATTTTTTGTTTTTAATGTCATTCAATGTCCCGATAACTATCGGGAGAGGAATCTTAATTAATAAAAATTTTTAAAGATTCTTCATTTCACTTTGTTTCATTCAGAATGACAAAACAGCAAAATTATATTGTAACAACACTATTAAATGTCAACACAACAAGGAAAATTGATTGTTTTTTCGGCACCTTCGGGTTCCGGTAAAACAACAATTGTAAAATATCTGTTAACCCAACCGCAACTACACTTAGATTTTTCAATTTCGGCAACTTCACGTTATATGCGCGATGGCGAAATCAACGGAAAAGATTATTATTTTATTTCTCCAGAAGATTTTCAGAAAAAAATCGCAGAAAATGCCTTTGTTGAGCATGAAGAAGTTTACAAAGACAATTTTTACGGCACCTTAAAAACCGAGTTAGAGCGTATATGGTCTGAAGGTAAACATGTTATTTTTGATATTGATGTAGTAGGTGGTTTAAATATAAAAAATCAGTACCCTGATCAAACCTTGGCAATATTTGTAAATCCACCATCGGTTGATGAATTAGAACGACGTTTAAAATTCCGTCAAACAGAAAGCGATGAAAAAATTGCGATGAGGTTAGAGAAAGCAGAGCGTGAACTTGCGCGCGCGCCAGAGTTTGATGTGATCTTAGAAAATCACGATTTAGAAACAGCAAAGAATGAAGCTGTTCAATTAGTTTCTAATTTTTTAAACCAATAAGCTCATGAAGGTTGGTTTGTATTTTGGTACATTTAATCCTATACACGTAGGTCATTTAATCATTGCCAACCATTTGGTTGAAAACAGTGATTTAGATCAAGTATGGATGGTTGTTACGCCACACAATCCGCTTAAGAAGAAAAAAGGGCTTTTGGAAGATTACCACAGATTACACATGGTGCATTTGGCAACTGAAAAGTATGACAAAATTATACCAAGCGATGTTGAATTTAAACTGCCACAACCAAATTATACCGTAAATACTTTAGTACATCTACAAGAAAAGTTTCCAAAATACTCTTTTTCGCTTATCATGGGCGAAGACAATTTAAAGTCGCTTAAAAAGTGGAAAAATTACGAAGTATTACTCAGCGAGTATCAGTTATACGTATATCCAAGAATTTCTGAAGACGAAGTGCCCAAAGAGTTTAATAATCATCCAAATATTCATAGGGTACCGGCGCCTATTATCGAGTTGTCATCTACCTTTATCAGAAACAGTATAAAAGAAAAAAAGAACATACAACCTATGTTAGATGCAAAGGTTTGGGAATATATTGACCATAATTTGTTCTACAAAAAATAAAATCAATAAAAAAAGAGTAACTTTATTCCCTATTGTGGACTTTTTTTACTCATAAAAAAGCGACATCCTTTTTGAAGTCGCTTTTTAAGTTTAGTAAAAAATCAAATTAAAAATCACAACTATAACGCACAAATAGTGTGTTTATTGTTCAGTAAAGTAAAATGCCTTTAATTAAAAGTATTTTAAGCTTAACAAAATAATAAATTGAAAGAAGATTAAAAAAGTTATTTTTGCAATTCAAAAAAATAGAAATGATTAAAGATCCAAAATTTGCGGTTATTGGCGGAGGTAGTTGGGCTACCGCTATAGCCAAAATGTTGTGCCATAACCAAAACGAAATTGCTTGGTATATGCGCAGCGATGCCGCGATTGAAGGGCTGAAAGAAAATAAGCACAATCCTAATTACTTAAGTTCGGTAGAGTTTGATATCGATCAATTAATACTCACCAGCGATATTAATCAAGCAATTACGTATGCAGATTATATTGTGTTTGCTGTTCCATCTGCATTTTTAGGTAGTGAATTAGAAAAAGTGACCGTTTCGTTAGATAATAAGGTCATTATATCTGCCATTAAAGGTATAATTCCTGAAACCGGACTAATTGTAGGGCAGCACTTTATGCAAACGTACCAATTGCCTATAGAAAATATTGCGGTTTTAGCAGGGCCTTGTCATGCAGAAGAAGTAGCGTTAGAGCGTTTATCATATCTTACAATTGCAGCTGGCGATTTAAACACAGCAGAGATTATTGCAAATAGTTTAAAAAGTCATTACATAAAAGCAAAAACATCCGATGATGTGGTTGGCACAGAATATGCTGCCATGTTAAAAAACATCTATGCTATAGCAGCCGGTATTGCGCACGGATTAGGTTATGGCGATAATTTTCAGGCGCTGTTAATGAGTAATGCCATTCGCGAAATGAAAAAGTTTATTAAACAAGTACACAAGCTTAAGCGCAACATCAACGATTCGGCTTACTTAGGTGATTTGTTGGTAACAGGTTATTCGCTTTTTTCGCGAAACCGTATGTTTGGAAACATGATTGGTAAAGGATACACTGTTATATCTACCAAAATGGAAATGAATATGGTTGCCGAAGGTTATTATGCAACAAAAAGTGCATATTTGATGAATCAGGAATTAAAAGCTAAAACGCCGATAATTGATGCGGTGTACGATGTGCTTTACAACAATAAAGAAGCCAAAAAAGTATTTAAAAAATTAACCGATAAACTTGATTAATAATGAATAACCTACCAGACGATCATTTAATAAACCATCCGTGGTTAATTGGTGGCTTTGCCATCGCAGTTGTAATAATGCTTTTGTTAGATTTAGGAGTCTTTAACAAAAAAAGTCACACCATATCTAATAAAGAAGCCTTGTCTTGGACAATTGTTTGGATCGCCTTATCTATGGTTTTTAGTGGTGTAGTTTACTGGGTGTTAGACAGACCGTACGGTATAACCGATAATTTTGCAAAATATCAAGCAGCTTATTGGATAGAAAAAGCACTCTCGGTAGATAACCTCTTTGTATTTATTCTTGTATTTCAATTTTTTAAAATTCCGAAAGAATATCAGCACAAAGTATTGTTTTGGGGAATTTTAGGTGCTTTGTTTTTTAGAGCGATCTTTATATTTGCCGGAGTTGAATTAATTAAGCTTACCTATCTTACTTTACCGTTTTTAGGAATAGATCCCGAAACAGGAGATCCACGTCAGTTAAATGTTATTTTGTTTGTATTTGGTATCTTTCTGATTATAGCAGGAATAAAATCTGGTATGCCAGCTAAAGAAGATGACGATGCCGATTTATCTAAAAATTTAGGTGTGCGTTTGGTACATAAGTTTTTTAAAGTGTCACCAGATTTTGATGGAGATAAATTCTTCACCGTTCAAAATGGAGTAAAAATGGTTACACCGTTGTTCGTTGCTTTGGCAGTAATTGAAATTACCGATTTGGTTTTTGCAGTAGATAGTATCCCGGCTATTTTTGCCATTGCGCCAGATGATCCTTTTATTCTGTATACATCAAACATATTTGCTATTTTAGGATTGCGCTCTATGTACTTTTTACTTGCCAACTCTATGGATATGTTTTCAAAATTACATTACGGTTTGGCAATTATATTAGTATTTATTGGAACAAAAATGATTATTATGCCGTATTATCATTTTGATTCTTCTGTTTCATTAATCATTATTGGTTCGGTATTGGCACTTTCGGTTATTTGGTCATTAATTTCAAATAAAAAGAATAAAGTTTAATTACGATCTTTTTATCAAATAAGTGAGCCCAGATTATAAAATCTGGGCTCACTTATTTTTTTAAGAATACTTTAAGCGAATACTATTTCAACAAAACCCCTCTTAAAGTAGTTGTAGGAATATCACTTAAAGCCATTTTATTCACGGTATTGGTTTTGAAAACAAAGGTTTTTTCAAACATTTTGTTGTCTAAAAAATACGTAACGGCAAACTCATTGTTTAATTGTAATACATTGTTTTCAAGCAATTCTATTTTTACAGTGCTTTTTGCTGGCACTTCTTTAAAAGCATGTCTAAATGTACCGGTTTTTCGTTGTTCATTATTAATGATCCCGTAAGCACGCGATACTACTAATACCATTTCTAAATCTTTATCGGTATTGTTTACCAAATGTACATACCAACTTTCTTCTTGAAAATCATCGTTCCATTCAGCGATTGCTGCTAAAAATACATTTTCTGATTTAGGAACTTCAATATCCTTTTTCATCTTTCTTTAAATTTAAAAAGCAAAGATAAAATAAAAAGTTTCAGAAGAGTTTTAAAGTAAATATTAAAATATTTATTAAAAATTTGATTTATATAAAAACATGTTTTATATTCGTTAAAGGTTTTTCATAATTTATATAAATAAATTGGTTTTTTGGTTAGATGAAATTCATGGTAAACATTGCTATGAGAAAGAATCGCTCCGTATTTGGAGCGATTTTTTTTAAATCCTTTTTATTATTAAAATAGGTTCTGTTTTCTTATTTTTACACACTAAAGTACAGATCGTTAAGATTTTTTAAATTATAAATACGAAAAACTGTATTTTTCAGTTATTGTAAAAAAGCAAACTATTGAAAACTATTTTCTTTAAATACGTACCCATACTTTTCGTTTTCTTGGTAATTGCCGCGTGCTCTACCGAAAAAGCTGGTTTTTTGAATAAAGGCTTTCATGCCACCAATACCAAATACAATGTATTGTATAACGGAACTACGTCGTATGATCGTGGTATGTTGGAAATTAAAAAGAAATATGTCGATGATTTTTCTAACATACTAACTGTTGAACCAGCGCAGCAAGATGAAAAAGCATTAATTATTACAGGTGCTGCAGAGAAAAGTCCTCATTTTCAACGAGCAGAAGACAAGGCGATTAAAGCCGCACAAAAGCATTCTATTAATGTAGCGGGTAAAGAACACAATCCACAAATGGACGAGGCTTATATGTTGCTGGGCAAAGCACGTTATCAAGATCTTCGATTTGTTCCCGCCATCGAAGCATTTAACTATATCATTTTAAAATATCCTGACAGTGATTTGTTTTACGATGCTTTGGTATGGAAAGAAAAAACCAATTTAAAATTAGAATACCACGGTTTAGCCATTCAAAATCTAAAAAAAATATTTAGAGATAGCGAAGAGGCCATGAAAAAGCAAACCAAAGCCGATGCTTATGCTACCTTAGCGCAAGGATATATCCATTTAGAACATTTAGACTCTGCTAAAATTCCTTTGCAAAAAGCCATTGATTTAACTACAGATGTTGATGAAAAAGCCAGATACACTTACGTTTTAGGTCAGTTGAATAGCCAAACCGGACAAAAAACCGATGCGGTTAAAAATTTTCAAGATGTAATTGATTACAATCGCCGTATTTCACGTGCTTTGGTGATTAATGCTCATGCCGAAAAATTTGCTAATCAAGATTTACAATCTATTGATACAATGGCATTTTTCCGTCAATATGTGTCTTTATTAAACGATCGAGAAAATCGACCGTATGCTGACATCATTTTTCATCAGTTAGGAGTGATGCATGAGTCGTATGGATCTACTGATCGAGCTGTGAAAGATTACAATATGTCTTTAAAAGCCAATAAAAATAACGAATACATTCGGGTATCCAACTATAATAAATTGGCGAACATCTATTATCAAAAAAAACAATTTGAAACTGCCGGATTGTATTACGATTCTACCATGGTGTACATGAATCCCATGTCGCGCGAATATGTGCAGGTAAAACGCAAGCGAAATAATTTGGTTGATATTGTACGTTACGAACAAATTACCCGCAAAAATGATAGCATCTTAAATTTAGTAGCAAAAGACGAGCCACAGCGTAGACAAGAAATAGAAAAACTTATTGAACGTTTAAAAGTAGAAGATGCCAAAGCGCAACAAGCAGCAGCGCAACAAAACACACAAATGCCAGGTATGGCGCCAAGTACTGGGGCGGCTTCTAACTTTTATTTTTACAACACCAATGCGGTACAACAAGGAAAAAACGATTTTAGCAGAAAGTGGGGCAATCGTCCGCTAACTGATAATTGGCGATGGTCGTCTGTGGCATCAACAAGTGGCGCAACAGTGGTTGCAAATGAACAACAAGCTGCAGGAACAGTTCAAAATGCTGATGGATCTACTACCGAAGAAGATGTTTTTGACCCAGCAGTAGCCAGGTATAATGTCGATTTTTATTTAAGACAAATTCCAACAGATAGTTTAGAACTTAAAAATCTAAAAATTGAGCGCGACAATGCATATTATCAATTAGGATTGTTGTACAGCGATCGTTTAGAAGAATACGAAGTGGCAGCAGGTAAATTAGAACATTTGTTGGTAATTGATCCTGAAAAGGGACTGATTGAGCCATCGAAATATCATTTATATAAAATTTATCAAAAAATAGATCCAAATAAAGCACAAGCTATGTTGAATGATCTTACTAGCAACCATCCAAATTCACGTTATACACAAGTGGCGTTGAATCCAAATACGGTGGTAAGTGCTGATGGATCGCCAACGGATGACTACAATCAAATTTATCGTTTGTACGCCAACGGAGCTTATTATGAAACCTTGCAAGAGTTAGA
>JAHAYQ010000033.1 GCA_018384465.1 Myroides sp.
GATGCCTACGCTTTGATATTTCGTGGGTACTACGCTTTTATAAAAAATCCAAGAATCAATTCAAAGGGTTTGGATACCTCGGCAATTATGGGTTTTATGAATTCTTTGATGGATGTAATAAAACGAGAAAGACCCGATTATTTAGCCGTAGCTTTTGATAAAGATGGAAGTCAGGTGCGTTGCGAAATGTATTCGGAATACAAGGCGAACCGAGATGAAACACCCGAAGCTATTAAAATTGCAGTGCCTTATATACAAGAAATTCTAAAGGCAATGCACATTCCTATCATTGAAGTGCCAGGTATCGAAGCCGATGATTTAATTGGAACTTTATCAAAAAAGGCCGAAAAAGAAGGTTTTCAGGTGTTTATGGTAACGCCCGATAAAGATTTTGCACAGCTGGTTTCTGAAAATATATTTATGTACCGCCCGTCTCGAATGGGTAACGGTATTGAAATTTGGGGTGTTGATGAAGTAAAGGAAAAGTTTGAGGTGGAACATCCTTTACAAGTAATTGACTTTTTAGGAATGATGGGCGATGCGGTAGATAATATCCCAGGTTTGCCAGGAGTTGGAGAGAAAACCGCTAAGAAGTTGATAGCTGAATTTGGATCGATGGAAAATTTATTGGAAAATACCGATAAATTAAAAGGAAAAATGCGTGAAAAAATAGAAGCGAACAAAGAACTTGGGTTACTTTCTAAAAAATTAGCTCGAATTTTACTTGATTGTCCTGTAGAGTTTGAAGCTGAGGCTTTTAAATTAGAAAAACCCGATGTGGAAAAAACAGATGCTTTGTTTTTGGAGCTGGAGTTCCGTCGAATGAAAGAGCAGTTCGATAAAATTTTTGCCGACGATGCTGTGATGGTACAGACCACACCTATAGGCAAGCAGCCGGCAAAACAACAAGATCAGTTTTCGCTGTTTGAAACAGGCGATGCCGAAATAAAAATTACCGACGATGGTTATTATAAGGCCTTAACAACAACCGATCATTTCTACCAATTAATTGAAGGGAAATTTGCTTTGCAATTGTTTGTAAAAACACTTTTACAACAAAGTGAAGTGTGTTTTGATACCGAAACGGATCATTTAGATGCTAATTTGGCACAGTTGGTAGGTATTGCTTTTTCATACGGAAAAGGTGCTGCATACTACCTTCCGATCCCTGAAAATAATGACGAAGCACAAGAACTGATTGAAATATTACGTCCGTTTTTCGAAAATGAACACATTGTTAAGATCGGTCAAAATTTAAAATACGATATAAAAGTCCTTAAAAAATACCAAGTTGATGTAAAAGGATTTTTGTTTGATACCATGATTGCCCATTATTTGATTAATCCTGATATGCGACACAATATGGATGTGTTGGCAGAAACCTATTTACAATATCAACCCAAACCTATTGAAGAGTTGATTGGGAAAAAAGGAAAAGGACAAAAATCTATGCGCGATGTGCCAGTAGAAGAAGTGAAAGAATACGCCGGAGAAGATGCCGATATTACCTACCAATTAAAAGAAATTTTTGCACCAAAATTAGAACAAGCAAAAACACGTGAATTGTTTGATACGATCGAAAGTCCGTTGGTGTCTGTTTTGGCAGATATGGAAGCAGAAGGTATTCGTTTAGATGTTGATTACTTAAAGCAACTATCGTTAGAATTATCGCAAGAAGCACAAAATCTTCAGTTAAAAATCTTTGAAACCGCAGGTGAAGAATTCAATTTAGCATCGCCAAAACAATTGGGTATTATATTGTTTGAAAAGTTGAAAATAGCTTCGGGCAAAATCAAAAAAACAAAAACAGGTCAATATGCAACGGGCGAAGAAGTGTTGAGTGATTTGGCTAAAGACAACGAAGTAGTGCGAGATATTTTGGAATGGCGACAAATTGTAAAACTACAAAATACGTACGTTGATGCCTTGCCAACCCAAATCAACCCACAAACGGGTAAGGTACATACCGATTATATGCAGGCAGTAGCAGCCACTGGCCGATTAAGTTCGAATAACCCGAATTTACAGAATATTCCAATCCGTACAGAACGTGGACAAAAAGTGAGAAAGGCTTTTATTGCTCGTGATACAGATCATGTGCTTTTATCGGCAGATTACTCGCAGATAGAATTGCGTATCATTGCGGCTTTAAGCGGCGAACCAACTATGATTGAGTCGTTTAAAAATAACGAAGATATTCACCGATCTACTGCGGCTAAAGTATTTAATGTAAGTTTAGAGGAGGTAACGCGCGAACAGAGAAGTAATGCAAAAACAGTGAATTTTGGTATTATATACGGTGTTTCGGCTTTTGGGTTAAGTCAACAAACCAGTTTAAGCAGAGCCGAAAGTAAAGAATTAATTGATACGTATTACGCAACTTATCCAAAATTACGCGATTATATTGACGATCAAATAGCATTTGCTCGTGAGTACGGTTATGTACAAACGGTATCGGGTCGTCGCAGATATTTAAAAGATATTAACTCGCAAAATGCTGTAGTTCGTGGTGGTGCAGAACGTAATGCGGTAAATGCACCTATACAAGGATCGGCTGCCGATATTATTAAAATAGCCATGATTAATATCCACAAACGTTTACAGACCGAGCAACTGCAAACCAAAATGTTGTTACAAGTGCATGACGAATTAGTGTTTGATGTGCCAAAAACCGAAGTTGAAATCGTTAAACCAATCATTAAACAAGAAATGGAAAATGCGTTTAAACTTGCCGTGCCTTTAGAGGTTGAAGTGGGAATGGGTGACAATTGGTTAGATGCGCATTAGAATAATTTACTTTCAAAATGTGACTTTTTGTAATTTGTTGGTCTAATAGATTAGTTATGAAAAGTATCCTTTGTAAAGGATGTTTAAAAACCCATTAGGGAAATGTTATGAAAAAGTAAAAACTTTGCTGAAATTCAGCAAAGTTTTTTTTTAATTGTAGTTTTTGG
>JAHAYQ010000091.1 GCA_018384465.1 Myroides sp.
TAGGTTTTGAATTTACTATTGAAAAATCTGATTTAGAAAGCGATATTTTGATTTAATAACGCAATTATCTGTATTTTAGTTGCTTATGTGTAATTTGCCCACCTTCTAATTTTTTTGTACCTTTGCAATACAATTTGTGTGACTTACGGTTTTTAAACCTTTTGATAAAACTTTTGTTTTATCCTTTTTACTGCACATAGGCATCTTTTTAATAGATGCTACCTTGAATCCATTAAGCGATTCTTTTTTTTAAATCACTGAAGTTTAACCTCTTTTTTCAATTTAATTATTGGAAAAGGATAATCATTTTATGTTATTATGACAAATTTTAAAGTAGGTATTATTGGAGCGGGTCCCAGCGGTTTGGCAATGTTAAGAGCATTTGAATCAGAACAGCGCAAAGGCAACCCCATTCCCGAAATTAAATGTTATGAAAAACAAGACAATTGGGGCGGTATGTGGAACTATACTTGGCGAACAGGAGTAGGAAAATACGGCGAACCAATTCACGGTAGTATGTACAAATACCTTTGGTCTAACGGACCTAAAGAGTGTTTAGAATTTTCAGATTACAGCTTTACCGAACATTTTGGACAACCTATTTCTTCCTATCCACCTCGTGAAGTACTATTTGATTACATCCAAGGACGTATTAAAAAAAGTGCTGCACGTAACTTTATTCAGTTTAATACCGTAGCTCGTTGGGTAGATTATTTAGAAGACAAAAAACAGTTTCGAGTGATTTTTGACGACTTGGTAAAAAACGAAACTTTTGAAGAGTATTTTGACTATTTAGTAGTGGGTACCGGACATTTCTCTACACCAAACATGCCGTATTTTAAGGGAATAGAAAATTTTCCTGGAGCTGTAATGCACGCACATGATTTCCGAGGTGCCGATCAGTTCATTGATAAAAAATTATTACTTGTTGGCAGCAGTTATTCTGCCGAGGATATCGGTGTACAATGCTACAAACACGGCGCAGAATCAATCACTATCTCATATCGTAGCAATCCAATTGGTTCTAAATGGCCTAAAGGCATCAAAGAAAAATCACTGGTAACTCATTTTGAAGATAATAAAGCGTTCTTTAAAGACGGTACCTTTGAAGAGTTCGATGCTGTTATTTTCTGTACAGGTTATCAGCACAAATTCCCTTTTTTACCAGATGATCTGCGTTTAAAAACTAAAAATTGCTTGTATCCAGATAACCTTTACAAAGGCGTTGTTTTTAATCATAACGAACGATTAATTTTCTTGGGCATGCAAGATCAATATTATACGTTTAATATGTTTGATACTCAAGCTTGGTTTGCCAGAGATTATATGTTGGGCAGAATTGAATTACCTTCGAAAGAAGAGCGTACTGCCGACATAAATAAATGGATGGATTACGAAGCTAAGACCGACACAGGATACGATCACGTAGATTTTCAAACTGATTATATTAAAGATTTAATTTCTTATACCGATTACCCTCCGTTTAATTTAGATAAGGTAGCCCAGATGTTTAAAAGTTGGTTGAAAGATAAAGAAGAAAATATTCTAAACTACCGCGATCAAGTTTACACATCAGTAGTTGATGGTACAGAAGCAAGTATTCACCATACGCCATGGATGAAGGAAATGGACGATAGTTTAGAACGTTACTTGGAAGAAGTAGCCGTAGATGAAAAAGAATTAAGCAAAGTAAATTACTACTAAACTAAGGTCGATTCTGAGCCATATTCATAAAGAAAATAGTCTGCATTTTTCGAGCCTTAAATTTTAAAAGATCAACGTTAGAACCTTCAAACAAGTCATCTAAGGTATTGATCCAATAAAAAAGCCACGTGCCAAAGTTATGAGCTGTAATACCATAGTTCATACGCTCATCTACTTGGTTATGTGCTTCTATAGGATCGCCCTTATATTTTTGAACACCAAACGTATGTTGTTCCCAAAAATTGATGATTTTTTGAAGATGAGGTTCCCAATCAGTGATAATCTCGTTGAATATGGGACCTAATTCAGCATCAGCACGAACTTTATCATAAAATGTGCGTACTAAAAGTTCTAAATCATTTCGATTTTGAATGTCGTGTTTCATCTTTTTGTTTATTTTCTTAAAAATACAAACTATTTTGCAGATAAATAGTATAGCGTGCTATAAAAATACTATTTTTGCAACAAATTAAACTATAAAAAAATGGCAGGTACAAGAACATTTACAATGATTAAACCAGACGCTGTAGAAGCTGGAAGTATTGGTGGAATCTTAAACATGATTACTGAAGGTGGTTTCAGAATCGTTGCAATGAAATTAACACAATTAACTGTTGCTGATGCAAAAAAATTCTACGAAGTACACGCAGAGCGTCCGTTCTACGGAGAATTAGTTGAGTTTATGTCTAGAGGACCAATCGTAGCGGCAATATTAGAAAAAGACAACGCAGTAGAAGATTTTCGTACATTAATTGGTGCTACTAACCCAGCTGATGCTGCAGAAGGAACAATCCGTAAAAAATATGCAAAATCAATCGGTGAAAATGCAGTGCACGGATCTGATTCTGATGAGAATGCAGAAATTGAAGCAGCTTTCCACTTCGCAGGAAGAGAGCAGTTTTAATAATTATATTATACATAAAAAAGAGGGAGTTATTGAAAAATACTCCCTCTTTTTTATTTATTTTTTATCTTGCATTGCAAAAACCGATTTCAGTAAATTACTAGAACGCACAGATACATTGGTTCTAATATTAACTTCTTCTTTTTCAATCATAGTATATACCCCTTTTAAGGCTTCTTGGGTAACATAATCTGTTAAATCTGGATTGACCTTTTGCACTAACGGAATAGCATTGTACTTGCTGATGATGTTGCTCCAAACCTTATCAGCCCCTACTTTAGTAAATGACGATTTAATCACTGGGTTAAATTTGTTGTACAAAGAGGTTTGAGTCGATTTCTTTAAATACTGCGTTGCCGCATCACGATTTCCCATTAAAATAGTAGTAGCATCAGAAATAGTCATACTTGTAATGGCATCAACAAAAATAGGCGTTGCTTCTTTTACGGCGCTACTAGCTGCAGTATTCAAGGCTTTAATCCCTTCATCTGCTAAACTACCTAAACCAACATCGCGCAATGTTTTTTCGATCTTTTGTAATTCACTAGGTAAACCAATTTTTACTAACGAATTGTTATAAAA
>JAHAYQ010000095.1 GCA_018384465.1 Myroides sp.
AATTTTATAATCGAACTCAGGTTTATATGTTAAATTTATTTTTTTGATTAAAATTTTACAGAATTAAACTTTTTTGTTTCTACTGTCCGACTTTTAATCAATACGTCAAAATCCGCTTCTGTCGGCTCTTTGGCAGTACGAATGTGACGGGTAGCTTCTTTTATCTCCATATAATCAGTAGTTTTCTGTGGGGTGATGCTCAATAAATATTGATCTTCGGGTACAAATAAGGCGTAACGTCCTTCCGAATTGGTATAGGTCCTATATTCTTTCCCTACGGCATTGACAGCTTTTATGACAAAAAGCGTGGTGGCACGATCTACGTCGTAGGCTTCTTCCGCTGCTTCCCAAAGAATAATCCCCTGAATGACAGTGGTTTTGTTTAATACAATACTGTGACGAGTATCGCTAGTGATATACAATTTTTCTTCCTGAGCCATCCACGACTCATCGTTTGCTACACGAAAGGTATACTCGCCCGTCGGTACTTTGGTAAAGTGAACAAAACCTTCCAAATCACTGATAAATGCGTAACCGTTGATTGAAAGACGTCGGTTGCCAGCAGGTACCAGCTCGCCAGCGCCTTCATTGTAAAATAATTGTACGGTGATCTGATGGTTTTTCTCATGTAATTTCAAAGGTGATAGCTTTTTTACCATACCGACCTCTACCTGATAGTTTTGATTGGTGAAGTACGACATACTCTTGTTGTTGTAGTAACCTGCAAAGGCTTCCCAACCACTAGGTAATTCCCAAGTGATCCTACTGTTCCACTGCATTCCTGAATAAGAAGGAGTTTCGGTATAATTGATACCCCAATTCATCTTCATGCGTTTTTCGAAGAGCGAATGGTTACCGCTTACATTTAATCCCACCCCTTCATACACCTTTTGCTCGGGGTTAGACAATAACGTTTCGTATATATTGTGGTAATTGTATTGATAATGGGCACTTAAACGAACGTTGCCATACTGTAAAAGAAGTTCGCTGCGAAACGTAAAGGGTTCCGTTCCTGTTCTGTCAAGCAAACGACCTGCAGCGGTAACCGCCCCTAAGGTAACACGATCGCCGAATATTCGGTAATGAGCTTGCGCCTGTAAACGTGCAGCTTCCATCTGCTGAGTACGCTTAAATGTAATAAAATCCTGACTATCCAAGTGATAATAACCTCCGAAATGGTAGGTAGCACGGGGGGCTTGTATCCGATAGCTTAAAGATAACTGCTGATTTTGAGTAGTGATCCCGAAAAATTCTAATGCATTCACTGATTTCGGACGGTGTCGGTAATAGTTATAAGATAAATCTAACAGATGATTTTGTATACGGTAGGTAAGCTTCTGCTGAAACAACATCATACCACGGCGCATACCCGCGTAACGGGGACTACCCACTTGATGGGTACCAGTCCAACTGAACTTTCCAACAGTATAATAACTATTTAAAGATGCTAAAATACCAGGATGGGCGTCATTTCCGGGAGCACTGAGCATACTGAGGCCCTGACTGTAATTTACATTAAGGTTCTTTTTATGGGCAACTGTGTGGGTATGGTATAAGATATACTTGTTCGCTCCACTCAATCGGTCAGTGTCGAAATAAAAGGTAGAAGCGATGGTCTGAGCTTTGTTTTCCGATAAATGTAACCAAAAGGAACTACCTCGGGACGTATTAAGCGGATCTGTTAATGAAAATGATTTATCTAACCACCCTGCTTGTATCTTTAAACTGTCGTTGAAGGCATAACTGCCACTAACACCACGACCGTACGTAGATAATTCGCCCGACTGATAAAGAGATCCTACACGAATACCAACTTTGGGATCAGCGTATGTTAACGTGCTGTTCCGCAGATGGAAATCACCCGTACGTCCCCAATATTCACTATGTGCATCAAGGCTCAAAGTTGCAGAATCACTCAGGGCTACTTGTTGATTGATGTGCATACGGTAAGTAAGCTCCTTGTTGTACGACATATATTGGGTAGATAGACCAATCCTTCCGCCAGTATGCAGCTGATCAACTGCCTGATAACGGTGTTGGTTGCGAACAGAGGCTAAAATAACTTGCTCTGAACGAATGTAATCGTCGTTGTCATAGTACAAAGATACGGCAGCGGATACGGGCGCAAGCTTACGCATGCGGGTGGTGATAGGATACGTAAGGTACAACACTGTGTCAGTAGCTGCCTTTAAATGGAACTGTAAGCGCTCAGAACGTTTCTTTTGAAACTTTTCTGGCCAGCGCACCATAAAATGTAAATCCTCATCTGTGGTACCACTATTTGATATGCGCACTTGAAAAAGAATTAGGCTGTCATTTGCGGTAAAGGGAATATTGCGACGGGGTATGGTCATAAGTACGTGCCGCATTTGGGCGGGTAATACCACTAACTGTTTTTGTTGTATAATGGTTCCTGTCTCAATCGTAGCTAATATCTCTATCGGATAAGCCGCATTGCCATGGTAGATCGCCGAGACTGGAAGATACATTTGCTCGCCTGCTGATAGCACCACGGTTCTATTGATAGGACCACTGAGCTGTAAACTGGGGCTGGAACTGCTAAAATTCACTCGAACCTCTACCTCATGAGCGTTGTTGTTCTGTAAATGAAAGGAGGTCTGCAACACTTTGGTATGATCCAGATGAATGCTGTCCATCGGAAATGTTCCGCTGATACCTTCCGTCCCTTGTTGTCCAGTGGCAGTGATGTAAATAAGCAAGAAAAAAAGTTGATAAAGTAACTTCATTACCAAGGTATAATCACAAAATATACTAAGGTTTCATAATGTCCACGTGCATCAATCAGTTCCGACTGATTCGGGGTTACGCTCAACGTCAGGTTATATACGATTTCATTGCTCCAGCCAGGAAACCTAGCCGCCACTTGATCGTACGCTTTCAAAGGTAAAGGTGTAAGAATTTGCGGCGTACCACTTCCTCCCGACATCGAGTGTAAGCTTAAGTGGGCGTTTACTACCGAAACCGGGAGAATGTGCTCTGATTCTGAGGATTGCATAAATTCTTTTGAGGCTTTAAACAACAATTCGTGCCCCTGATAAGAGCGAACTTTCAATGCAGCCTGACGAGTGATGCTTTTTCCGCTAACCAGATCTGCAGGATTCCGGAATATGAACTGATAGCTGTCTGCAGCACTTTCAACACTTACCAATTGAGTTCCGTGATTAAATTCATAATTAAGCTGAAAACTTATTGGTGCGGTACACGTGGCTACATACCTAGGAACATTGTCCTCCATCTCATAAAGAGTAAAAATGAAGTTGGCCTGGTAAATATGGTTCGGTAAGGTTAATAAATGGTTTCCCCCGTGTACACGGAAATTGAAATAAAAATCCCTGTTAAAACCATTGGTTATCGGAACATCGTCGCTTATAATAAGTGGCGTCTCTTGAAATCTCGACAAAGGAATGGCACTTGAAGGAGGTGAAATAACACCTGTATTACCTGAATTAATAGACTGGCTATTAAATGTCAAAGCACTTTGCTCTGCAGGCACAGCATATCCGTTCGATAGGTAATCTTGGTCTAATTTTACTGTAACCATCCACTTCTCTATCGATGTATTTCCGTAAAAGCGCAATGCGACAGAAACTTGTTTTAACTCGGTCTTACCACTCATCATTTCGGGATAGGTGTTAAACTGGAGCTGTCCTCCCCGATAGGCTTCAAACTGTATTTGCCCCACAACGGTAGAGCACATAAACAATAAAAAAAAGGTAGTAATCAGTTGCTTCATAGTTCAAAATCAAGTTCTGCCAGCTGTACCGTTTTGTTTTTCTCGTAAGTTACCCGAGCTGTGATGGTATATTTTCCCGAAGCTAAATCAGCGGGAAGTTCAACGCGAGACTCGCGACGATCGTTGGGTAAGGTATAAAACTCTTGCTCGCCTAAAGGAATAGTTTTGCCTGTATTATAACTAAATACCGACCACGCTACTTTTCCATCTGTCCATGTCGTACCGGTATTACTATAACTAAGGTGTATCCACTTGCGGTTTTGATCGTCGGTGGATGCGGTTAAATCATTTACCGATAGTTCTCCCGAAGTCTCAGAGATAGCATGGTATACTTTCACGCCAATACGTACAGCAACTTTGATCGCAGCTCCGCTAGCATCTTGTGAATCACTGGGATTCAACTGCGTAAGAAAAATCATAGCAGTATGTACAGGATGGTTTCTTTCTTGTGCAGAGGGAACAGCGAGGTTAACCTCGATTTCTTTAAAGGAATTACCGGGAATAACCACATGTGTACCGGGATTAATGCGGACCCATGAGGCAGCCGATTCAGGCAAACTGCTAAAGGCTGCAATTTCATTACCACCCGCAAAGTCGTAACGCCAATCGTTGATGGATACTCCTACCTCCAACTCCCGATCGGTAGGGTTGATAATCCGTATTTTTTGTGGTGCGGTATTGCCTTCGTTTCCAAAAAAGAACAATTTCCCCGGAGATACCGTCATACCCGCTTGCGCATTAACAAATAAAGAACATAAAAAAACAAATACTAAAAATAGGCTTTTCATAAAACTAATTGGTGATTAATGTATACGTTACTACTGTTTGATAGGTGGTGAACGTGCGGTTGAAAAAATAGTGCGTCTGATCTGCCGGTATACTATAGCTGACGTCAACTACATCTGTTAGCACTTTGTTAGGATTAGACAACAATAATTGTGAACGGGAATTAAGACTCACTGTCTGCGTTTGCAGACTGTTTTGAGCCTTCACTTGAATGCTGTTTACTGGGATACCTGTAACTGTGTTGTTGGATAACAGCTGCTCCGTCTGACTGCGAACCCATATTTCGTAACTGCCTTTGCTGGTGATTTGAAGATGTCCCGAAAGCATCGGAGTACGAACACCTTCTATAAAATCAACCGGCCGATCAAAATTTAAGGAAACACTCGGATCGGTAACCTGTAGCCCGTGTCCACCCTCAAAATAGAGCGACAGATAAATTTTGGCTGAACCAATTTGACTATTGGCAGATAAACTAAAACTTATAATTAAAATGCAAAATAAAAAACGCATATTATAACGACAAAATGGTGTACAAAATAACAGCGGAATAACTACCCGCAGTCTTATTTAACCACTCGTCGCTGCTCTTTAACCTATAATTCATTGAAAACGTACGTTTGATATCACCAATCTGCGAAATAATTAATTGGTGTTCTTGTTGCGATAAAACAACTGAGTTAAACTGTAAACGTGAATCCGCGCTCCCTACATTGCCAAAAGAAGGCGTCAGCTCCACTAATCCTATATCTATACGATCATTGTTATTTTTTAAATCATCTTGAGCCATCACACGTACCTCATACTTCATATTACTCATGATCTCCACGTGATCAGTTAATAAAGATTCCTTACCCTCAGTAAAATCCTGAATGGTGTTCATATAAAGAGAAATCTCCTGTTGACCTTCATTAATCCGTATCGACTGTATCGGCTGAATGCCGATCGTCAGTCTGGTAGTGGCTGTCTCCTGAGCAGAAAGGCTTGCAAAGAAAAGGGTCGATAGAATGATTCCCAGCATTTTAAATACCTTCATAGTACATCATTTTGTCTTTCCTAAATATACAACAAAAAATTGTAAAGAAAACATGATTTGAATCATGTTTTCTTTACTTTTCTAAAGCTTTCTAGTTTCCTGTAATAGTATAAGTAATAACAGTTTCAAGGGTTTGACCTCCTGATGTTAAAAAAGCTCCAGTATTCGCTGCAGGTATGTGATATTGTACATCAAACGCACTGTTCTTTTCACCTGATAAAGAGTTGAATACAACACCGCCTCCTGTGGTTAAAGGGGTAGAGTTAACATCTGAACTTTCTCCTTTTCTAGAAACCAAGATATCAACATTATTAACAAGCGGTGTATTGCCTGCTTCAGTAGCATTACTAGTAAAATGATCAGCACTTGCCGTAGCGGTAATCTTATAACCTTTTGACGCAAAAACCGTCATATTGGTCACGTTTGATTTTGCACCATTTAAGAAATCATCTTGATCATTTAAGCTGATCGATGCATTCTGGTCAATTACAATACTGTAAAGTTCAGCAACTTTTACTGTAAGGGTAGTGCTACCTGAACCAGAACCACTTCCATCAGTTGGTGAAGTAGTTGTTCTCCGTACAGGAGTAACTGACTGAGCCGATACATTCATTGAAAAGAAGGCTGTTAGTGCCAAAGCTGATAATCTTAGAATTGTTTTCATTTATTTTACTTTCGTTTACTTTAATTTATTTATTAACAATTATTTATTGCTGCTAAGCGTTGTTTTGATTTGGGTGCAAATGTAAAAGGAATACTATTTTTATTTGTTATCATTTTCCCTAGAATCATTGTCAAAAAAAATAGCATTCTGATAATCTTATGATAACTTTCCCTTACAACTTACAGCACAAAATTAACGGAAACCGCATTCCGAATAATTATCAATTTAGTTCAAACTACTATCAAAAAACAATTGGATATCACTTGAAAACTGCACAAATTCACAAGAAGAAGATGATGAGGAGGAATGAAAAATAGAAGTCGCTCCGACCTCGGTTCAGAACCGACCGAAGCGAACGGATGTACTCATCCAGCCCGCTGTCACTCTGAACTTGTTTAACTTCGTTCAGTCGCAAGCTCTAGTCAAAGTCTACTTAATCAAAAACGAAACAGTACTATTCACCTCAATCAATCCAAATCCCAGGAACTAACTCAAGACTCCGTAGGAGTCACATATATGTAACCCCGAATAAAATTCGGGGAAACGAGTGAAA